>JANXDC010000015.1 GCA_025059945.1 Bacteroidota bacterium | reverse complement strand
ACCGTACGGCAGCCCGATTCGGTTTGCCCGAGGTCTGGAGCTCTTGTTGCGACGCGCAGAAGTGCCCCTGTGGGTGCAGACCGTGGGCATATATCCGCTGCTGTGGGAGCATGTGCGGCCGGAGCTCTACGCGGGCTTTGGTCGCGGCTGGCTTTGGGAGCCCGGCTCTGCGGGGCCTTCGTTAGCGGATATGGAGGCTGAGCTAGCCCGTCTGCTTTCGGAGTTGGAGGCCGGCGTGCGCCAGGGTCTTGTGTTTCGTTTTCTGCTTGAGGGGCGGCTTTCTCCGCAGGAGAGGCGAAGACGGAAGTCGGGCTGATCATAGGGGCCGTTCTTTTAGCGACCCTCGTGTTGATTACGCTCTACAACGGGCTGCGGGGGCCTTATTTGACTCGGGGGCCGGATCCCGAACGTCCGCTCCGGGTGTCCGTGCTGGTGCCCGCTCGCAACGAGGCCCACAACCTGCCCCGATGCCTGGAGGCGCTCTGCCGGCAGCGCTATCCCGACTTCGAGGTGCTTGTCCTCGATGATCAATCCACGGACGAAACCTTCGCGATCGCCAGCCGGTGGGCGAGCCGAGATCCGCGGTTTCGGGCGCTGCGGGGAAGCCCCACGCCGGCCGGATGGACGGGCAAAAACTGGGCTTGTTGGCAGCTCGCTCAGGCCGCAACGGGGCGGATTTTGCTGTTTACGGACGCCGACACCTGGCATCATCCTGAGGCCCTGTGGCGCACCGTGGGTTGGATGGAGCGCCTGCGCGTGGACCTGTTGAGCGCCTTTCCGCAGCAGCGCGTGCTGACGTGGGCCGAACGGCTCTGGGTGCCCCTGGTGCACGACGTGTGGCTCTATAGCGTCCTTCCGCTGTGGACAAGCTACCGGTTTCGGCATCCGGCCCTGGCCGCCGCCAATGGGCAATGGATGGCCTGGCGCCGAGAGGCTTACGAGCGCATCGGCGGACATGAGGCCGTGCGGGCTGAGGTGCTGGAGGACGTGGTGCTGGCCCGTCGCCTGAAGCGAGCCGGCGGGCGCATGATCGTCGTATCGGGCCGGGGGATGGTCTTCGGCCGCATGTACCGGTCGGCCCGCGAGGTCTGGGAGGGCTTCAGCAAGAACCTCTTCGGGCTGCTGGGCTACCGATCTTGGGCGGTGGGACTCTTGGGGCTGGGCGTGCTGTTCTGGATCGTCGCTCCTTATGCGCTATGGGCCGCTGGCTCCCCTGAAGCGGCGGCTCTGGCGGGGCTCAATGTGCTTTGGCGCGCACTCGCCGCTCTCTTCTATCGGCATCCCCCGGATAGCGTGCTTTTGCATCCTATAGGCGCCCTTGGAGTCGCCGTGCTAGCTCTGCACTCCTGGCGTCAGCACCGTCGCGGAAGGGTCCAATGGAAAGGGCGCCTTGTGCCCTCCGGCTACGGCCCCTCTTAGAGAGCGAGCTCCAGGCGCAGCAACTCCCCGTTTCGGCGCACTTCGATCGGCACGCGCTCCCCAGGCCGGAGCCTGCTCAGGATCTCCATGTAGTCGTAGATGTCGCGCACCGTGTAGGAGCCAATGCGCACGATAACGTCCCCGGCCTTAAGCCCGGCGCGCGCCGCCGGTCTTCCCTCCGTGACGCCCGTAATGCGCAGCCCTTCCCCGGAGTAGCCGTAATCGGGCAAAACACCGAGCGAGACCCGAAACGTGGCGACCGGTCGCGGGGCCGGGTCGGTCGTCTGCGTAAAGGCGGGACGAACCGACAGGGTATCTAGGGCGTCCAACAGGTAGGCCAAAAGCTCCAGAACGCGCCGGGCGCCGTTGGCATCGATCCGCTCCGGACGATCCGTGGGCCGGTGGTAGTCGGAGTGCGTGCCCGTAAAGGCGTGTAAAACGGGCACGCCCTGGGCGTAGAAAGAGGCGTGATCGCTTGGCCCTTGTCCTCCGGGCACAAGGCGGATGCGCAGGCCCGTTGTGTCCAGCCTCGCAAACAGCCGCCCCAGGAGCTGCGGCCAAACCGGCGAAGTGCCCGTGCCGTGCAGCGAAAGGGCGCCGTCTCGAAGCCGGCCGATCATGTCCAAGTTGAGCATGGCGACCCAGCGATCCCGCGGCGCTTCGGCCGGCGGATGTTGTACGAAGTGGGCCGATCCGATTAGCCCGCGCTCCTCGGCCCCGAAGCCGATAAAGAGCGCCGAGCGGTTGCGGGGCTTGGCCGTCCAGTAGGCGGCTAGCTCCAGCAGGCCGGCCACGCCGGAGGCGTTGTCGTCGGCCCCATAGTGTATGGCTCGTTGACCAGGCGCCAGGCTTCCGGGCCCACCCCAACCGAGATGGTCGTAGTGGGCGCCCACAATAAGGACCTCGTCGCGGTTAGGCCCCTGCCCAGGCCAAAAGCCCACTACGTTGTAGTCCGTGCTGGAGATGCGCGCAATCGAGGCCTCTACCGTTACGTCGTGACCCAGCGGCCGGCCCGGTTGGCCCGCCTCGGCCTCTGCGCGCAGGCGCTCCTTGCTAAGCCCAAGCGCGGCAAGCAGGGCCTGAGCCGAACGAGGCCCTACCTCCAGGACGGGAATCGGGGCGGGGCTTGTGCGGGCCGGATCAAAGGTGGGCTCCGGGGCGCGCAAGCTGTCCACAAGCACGATCACGGCTCGGGCTCCGCGCGCTGCGGCGGCTTCGACTTTGCGGCGCAGAGAACCCGCCGGCGCAAGGGGCGCATGCGGGTTGGGGGCCCCCGGGTAGCCCTCCAGCAGCATCAGGACAGCCCCGGACAGATCCAGGCCCGCGTAGTCATCGCGAGCCGGATCTTGCGCATGAATCCCATAGCCCACCCAAAACAGGGGCCCCGATGCCCGGCCAGAGGCGGAAATCCAGGCCGGACGCACCTCTTCCGCGTAGCGCCGTCCGGCGAGCACAACTGCGCTGACACCAGGCTCAGCGCGCAGAGCGCTGGTAAAGGTAAAGGCCTGTCCGTAAGGCCCCGCCGGCCCCTGGCCTTGGGCCTCCCCCAGGGGTTTAAGCCCGAGGCGGGAGAACCACTCCGCCAGATACCGGGCCGCTTTGCGGCCCCCCTCCGTTCCGGCCCCCCTGCCTTCTAAAGAATCCGAGGCCAAAACACGCACGTGATACAGAAACTCCTCTGCCGTGATCTCAGGTCGCGGCGGCAATAAGGCAACTTGCGCGCAGGCGCCCGAGGGCCCGATGCCCACAATCCCCAGACCCCAGGCTCCTAGAAGTAGAGTCGGCGATCTTCGATTCCGCATCGCTATTCCGTCCTTCACCTTATGGAATGCCCGCGCTGAGGGCAAGCATGCGCTCGATGGGACGCAGCGCGCGCTGCCGCAGCGCTTCGGGCAGCGTGATCTCCGGACCCTCCTCCAGAAGGCTCTGATAGATCTTCTGCAGCGTGATCCGGCGCATGTAGGGGCACTCTTGGCAAGAACAGGATTCGGTGCGCGGTGGCGCAGGGATAAACGTCTTCTGAGGGCTTTCCTGGCGCATGCGGTGTAGGATGCCCGGCTCCGTGGCCACGATGAAGACCCGGGCGGGGCTTTGGCTGGCGTAGCGAGCTATGGCCGTCGTGGATCCCACGAAATCGGCCAAGGCTAGCACGGACTCCTCGCACTCCGGATGGGCTAGCAGGAGGGCCTCCGGATACTGGGCCTTGAGCTCCAGGATGCGCTGCACCGAGAAGGCCTCGTGCACCACGCAAGTGCCCTCCCACAACACCATCTGCCGGCCCGTGCGGCGCTGTAGATAGCGGCCCAGGTTGCGATCCGGGGCGAACAGAATCGGGCGCTCCTCCGGGATCTGGCCGATGATGTGCTCGGCGTTGCTGGAGGTGACGACCACGTCGGCCAGGGCCTTCACCGCAGCTGAGGTGTTGATGTAAACCACGACCTCATGACCCGGATGCGCGCGCACGAACTCGGCGAAGGCCTCCGGAGGGCAATTATCGGCCAGGCTGCAGCCTGCCTCCAAATCGGGCAAAATCACCTTCTTTTCGGGGTTGAGCATTTTGGCCACCTCGGCCATGAAATGCACCCCGGCGAAGACGATCATGCGCGCCTGGGTGCGGGCGGCCTGACGCGCCAGGTTGAGGCTATCGCCCACGTAATCGGCTAGGTCCTGGATGCTAGGGTCTTGATAGTAGTGGGCGAGCAGTACGGCTTGCTTTTCCGCCTTAAGGGCGCGGATTGCGTTTGCGAGCGCCTCCGAGTCCGTAGTGAGCTCATGAGACGCCAGAAGAGGTGAGACTACGACGAACATGGCTCCGCGCGACCCCACCGGTGCGTGGGGTATCTTCGAAAGAGCCCCGGTACCTGGGGGGATTAACGACTTCCGCTCTTCAACGCCGTCGCAAAGGCGTCCAATTCAGAGACCGGGATGATCCGATCCCGATACGACCATCCCCCGCGCTCGTTGCGCTCTGCATACACGACGCGGGCCACAAGCTTAGTGGGCTCTTTTTTCTCTTTGGGTTTGAAGGTCGCTACTTGTTTTTTCGCCATGGCTCAAAGGGCCCTCCAGATTTAGGCCGAGCGCTTATTTGACCTCGCGATGGAGCGTATGCTTGCGCTCATAACGGCAATATTTGCGCAGCTCCAGGCGCTGTTGCGTGTTGCGTCGGTTCTTGGTGGTCACGTATCGCGACACACCCGGATGGAAGCCCTGCTTGCAAGAGACGCACTCCAGAATGACCTGTACTCGGTTTCCTTTTGCCTTAGCCATGGTTATCCACGCTCCACTTGGTGTCGGCGCGTTAACGTTCTTGGCGACCCCTGCGCATCAAAGCCTCGATCTCGGCCACCGTGCGGGGGGCGCCTTCGGAAAGCAAGGCGTAGCCCTGTGGCGTGATGAGCAAGTCGTCTTCGATACGCACCCCGATGTTCCACCACTTAGGCTCACACGGGGAGCCCTCGGCGATATAGACGCCCGGCTCCACCGCGATCACCATGCCGGGCTCCAGCGGGGAACCTGTGGACACGTCGTGTACGTCGAGTCCGATGTGATGCGCCACGCCGTGCATAAAATATCGGCCCACCTCGGCTTCGCTTCCGATCAGGCCTAGGCGCATAAGACCGCGCGCGATCTCGCGGCGGGCGATCGCGTTCAACTCGGCCAAGGTGGCCCCGGGCTTTACAGCCCGAAATACGGCCTCTTGTGCGGCGAGCACCACCTCGTAGATCGCCCGTTGCTCGGAGCTAAAGCGGCCCGAGATGGGAAACGTGCGCGTCACATCGGCCGTATAGCCGTGATATTCGGCCCCGATGTCCACGAGCACCAGATCCCCCGGACGGCTCTGACGGCGGTTGGTTTCGTAGTGGAGGATGACCGTGTTCTCACCGCTGCCTACGATCGAGGGAAAACCCGGAGCTTGAGCGCCGCGGCGCTTAAAGACGTATTCCGCGATGGCTTGCAGCTCGTATTCGTGCATACCCGGTCTGGCCTGCCGCATAAGCTCTCGGTGCGCCTCCACGGTGATGGCTATGGCCCGCCGGAGCAGGCGTAGCTCGGCTTCCGTTTTGACCTGCCGCAGCTCGGCCATCCAGCGCCCCAGACTCGCGTCGTCGACCCGGGGACGGCCATCCGAACGCTCCAACCAGCGAGCGCGCAGGGCGTTCCAGTCCTCAAAGCGCGCTGCGACCTGTAGGCGCGCCGCGAGCCGATTGAGCGTCGTATCGGACACCGTCCAGGAGGCCGAACGCAAAATCGCGCGAGCCCGCTCGAAGCGTTCCGGCGTGTCGGCCCCGGCAAGAAGCGCGCGCAGCCGGCGTTCTTGAGGGCCTGGGGGCCGATAGCCTAGGGCTCGGTATACGGCCTCCAGCTGCCGCGCTAGCTCGCTTCCCTGCGCCACGCCTTCGGGAGGGGGCAGCAGGTAAACCGTTCCGGAGAAGCGGCGCAGTAGCGAGTCGATCCAGCCCGGAAAACGCGTCGTCGGGAGGGCTCGTTCCAGGCCCAGAAGGCGCTCGGCCAGTTCCGGGCCCAACCGGCGGCCGGTCCAGATTTCGCGCTCCGGATCGCGGGGTCGCACGAAGGCCACCTCGCGCGTCCGGCGCCCTGCTACCTCCAGAGGAGTCCCGGAGAGCACAAGCACAGCCTCGGGCTCATCCAGGCCTGTAAGGTAGTAAAGGTTATTGTCTGGCTTATAGGGGGAATAGTCTACGTCGTTGGATCGGTTGCGCACGGGGTTGCTGAAGAAAACAGCCAGCCCTTCGGCCCCGATCCGCTCCAGGATGCGCTCGCGACGATCCCGATGAAAGTCGGCCGGAAGCCGATCGGCGTCGTAGATGTACGGGGGATGCTGAGCCCAAAGGCTTGGCGCAAGGCTCAGGAGCAGTCCCAGGGCGGTTGCGCGCATGGACTAGACCTTGATGCCCTTTTTGCGGGCCTCCTGCAGTACGGCGTAGATGCCCTTTTTCTCGATCGTCTTGATGGTCTGCGCCGAGACTTTGAGCGTAACCCAGCGTCCTTCTTCGGGCACGTAGAAGCGCTTTTTCTGCAGGTTGGGCAGAAAACGCCGCTTCGTGTGGTTGTTGGCGTGCGATACGTGAAAACCGGATACAGGTCCCTTGCCCGTAAGCTCGTCGCGTCTGGCCATGGTGGCTATCCTTTGTTTTGGGCTGATTGACTTTTAAGATACGGCTGTCGTGGGCTAGCCAGCAACTTGATGCGGAAGATAGCGCCGCGCCCAGGCCTCAATGGAGGCGATCACGGCCTCTAGCGCTCGCCCTGCTTCCGTTAGTCGATAGCGCGTGCGGGGGGGCATGTGCGATTCGACGGTCTTGGAGATCACCCCCACGGCCACCAGATGCTCCAGGCGCTGGGTCAGCGTGGCAGGGTTACAGCCGCCCACAGCGCGGGCGAGCTCGTTGAAGCCCTTATCGCCCTCCAGAAGGGCCCGCACGATATGCAGCGTCCATTTGGCCTGCAGCAAATCGACGGCCGCATATACGGGGCAAAACGCCTCCGATTCCTTTGGAGATCGCTTGGGTTGAGTGGCTTCCGACATTTTCACTTTTTTATTTGTATTACTTGACAAAGTATAGCGAAAAAAGTACCTTGCCCGTCGTGTTCGGTTAGGCATTTAAACTTTCTGTGTTCTCCAGAAGGTCCACACATAATAGGAGGTTGTTCTATGGAACAAGCCCTTTTCTGGCTCGGCCGCATCTTGATGGGGGGATATTTTCTGTTCAACGCCTTCAACCATTTCGCCAACGTTCGGGCTATGAGCGGCTATGCGGCATCCAAAGGTGTGCCAGCTCCGGCGGCGGCCGTGATCGTAACGGGGCTCCTGTTGGCCGCAGGCGGGCTTGCGATCCTGCTCGGCCGCTACACGCAGATCGGCCTTTGGGCCCTGGTGCTCTTTTTCGTCGTGGTCACCCCTTGGATGCACGCCTTCTGGGCTGTGCAAGACCCCACTCAGCGCATGGCGGAGCAGATCCATTTTCTTAAAAACCTCGCCCTGCTGGGGAGCGTGCTGCTGCTGCTTTATTTCTGGCAGCCATAATTCCTCCCCCGGCTAGCCCCTCAAGTAGGCCCGCGCAAGCGGGCTTTTTTGCGTTTAGGAACTTCTCGCAACGAGCCTGGATTCATAAACTTTTCATAGTCCGGCCGAAACCCCGTTTTGTTCTGGCCTGGTTTAAGGGGACGTCTCTGTAGCGATAAGGGAAGCATCATCATGCTCGGGCTTCTGTTTTTTGCCGCCCTCGTAGCGCACCCGTCGGATTCGCTGCGCTACCCGCAGGAGCGCTACCTGCGCAACGTCCGCCAACTCACCTTTGGGGGGAACAACGCAGAGGCCTACTTCAGCTTCGATGGCCGCTGGTTGATCTTCCAGAGCGATGATCCGCGCATCAACCCGCAAGGATGCGATCAGCAATTCATCATACCCGTTGACGCCTCCGCCCCGCCCCGGCTGGTCTCAACCGGCAAGGGGCGCACCACGTGCGGCTTTTTCCTCAAGGACGGTTCAATCCTATACGCGTCTACGCATGCGGCCAACCCCGCCTGCCCCCATTCGCCCATGTTCGCCGGGGGGCGTTACGTGTGGCCTGTGCATCCGGAGTACGACATCTACCACGCCACGGCGCAAGGGCAGCTATTGGGTGTGCTCGTCGGCGGGCCGGGCTACGATGCGGAGGCCACCGTCTCGCCGGATGGGCGCTACGTGGTCTTCACCTCGGCCCGCAGCGGGGACCTGGACTTGTGGAAGCTCGACTTGCAGACCGGCGCCATGACGCAGTTGACTCATGAGCTCGGCTATGACGGCGGGGCGGTCTTTTCGCCCGATGGTTCGCTCATCGCCTGGCGCCGCACGGCCAGTCTGCGCACAGCCGCCGATTCTATGCGCTATCGGGAGCTCCTGGCTCAGGGGCTAGTAGAGCCGACGGAGATGGAGATTTGGGTCATGAACGCCGACGGCTCCAACAAGCGCCAGGTCACCCGGCTCGGCGGGGCCAACTGGGCGCCATTTTTTCATCCAAGCGGCCGCAAACTCATCTTCGCCTCCAACCACCACACGCTGGCCACTAAGCGGGGCCGGCAGTTCAACCTGTTTCTGATCAACCTAGACGGGACCGGCCTTGAGCAGGTGACTTTTGATGAGGCCTTTGACGCCTTCCCCATGTTTTCGCCCGACGGCCGAAAGCTCGTCTGGTGCTCCAACCGCTTCAACGGAGGCACCCGAGATACGAACGTGTTCGTAGCCGACTGGGTCGAGCAGGAAACAAACGCGGCAGGCTCCCAGCCGCAGCGCTAGCCTGACTGGGACTGGAGCGCGCGCACGAGCTCCACAAGCGGCACGGCGGCGGCGAAGATGCGGCTATCGGCCCCCGCGTAGGGGATGATGAGCTGATCCCGCCAGACGTACTGGGCGCAGCTAAAGACCACGTTGTCGACCCCCAGCTCGGGATCGCCGCTCCGCTCAAGCGGCCCCTCGGGTTTTAGGATGGGCTCCAGGCGCGATCGCACGCGCGCCTCCGGCGGCGCGTTCAAGTCCAGCAGGGCCGCGCCCAGATGGTATTCCCGCTCCCGCTGATCGGGCCTCTTGTAGTGGCCGATGTGGTAGAGCATCAGAAATCGCCCCCCTCCGAGCGCAAGTGGGGGTCCGGCGGCGCCGACCCAGGAGCGGGCGAAGGCGGCATACGCATAGCTGCGCATGAGCATCCCCTCGGTGCGCCAGGGTCCCTCGGGGGTCTGCGCGGAGGCCAGATGAATGGCCATGGCATCGGGCCCGGCCATGGGCCGATGCAGCAGATACCAGCGTCCGCCGACGGGCTCCGGCAGGAGCGCGGCGTTTTTGTTAGGAAAACGGTTCAGATCCCCCTCCACGGGCCCCTTTACGTCCCAGGACAGAAAGTCGCGCGTCACCGCCCACAGAATCCGCACCTCTGCGACCTCTTCGAGTGCGCCTTCCCGCTGGGCTGTAAAGCCCGTGTAAAACAGGTAGTAGGCGTCGCCCACCCGGGTGCAGCGGGGATCTTCGACCCCCAGCCGATCAAACCACGCCCCCGGCGTGAGCACGGGCTCCGGATGGCGCCAAAGGAGCTCCAGCTCCGGCGTAAAGAGCGCAAGCCCTATCGAGGAGGGGGCCACGTTCCAGGGCCCTGAGCGGGCGCCCTGGGCGCGATAGAGCATCACCACCCCTCCGCCGGCCCGCCGCAGGCGCTCACGCTGCGCCTCGGCAAGCCCCCAGCGGGCCATGAGTCGCTCCAGCTCCGCTCCGCTTTCGATGAGGACCGCAGCCGGATTGAGCACAACACGCCCCTGCCAGGCAGACTCCGGCACGGCCTCCAATATGGGCTGGCCGCCGTGTAGCCGGCACACGGGCACAGAAGACGGGGAGGGGTTCACGAGGGTTATCCTTTTAGCACGCAGACGTCCAGGAGCCAACTCAGCACGGCGTCAAGGGGCGCTCGGGCAAGCCCAATCCGCTTGTCGGCCGCCCCGTAGTAAACGTAGAGCTCATCGCCCAGCACAACGGCGCCCTGGGGAAAAACCACGTTCGGCACGTCGCCATGGCGTTCGAAGTCAAGCTCGGGCTCCAGCAACGGGATCGGGGAGCGGGCCACGACCCGGCTGGGGTCTTCCCGGTCCAACAGGGCCGCGCCCATACGATAGACATGCCGGGCGTCGACGCCATGGTAGAGCAGCAGCCATCCGTGTTCGGTCTCGATCGGAGTGGGGCCGGCCCCGATCTTTTTGGCCTCCCAGGGGAACTCCGGGCGCAGGATCGTATGCCGCTCCAGCTCCCGCAGATGGTCCCCCCAGTAATGAGCCGGCGGATGGCGCAAGGCCTCTAGGCTATCAAACCAAGCCAGCTGGATAGAGGGCGCGATCCGATGTAGCAGACCGATGCGACCCCCGATGGGTCGGGGAAAGAGCACGGCGTCTTTGTCCGTGTGGTCCGGCCCGATGAGGCCCCATTTTTCTATGCCTAGAAAATCGCGCGTGGCGGCTAGCGCGATGCGCACGCCCCCCGGCACCTCAAAGGCCGGCCGGCCCAGGGCCGTGTAGGTGATCAGGTACCGATCGCCAAAGCGGGCTACCCGAGGATCTTCGACCCCGAAGCGCTCATAGGGCTCTTCGGGGCGCAAGACGGGCTCCGGATGCACCGTAAAGTGCACCCCATCGGTGCTCCAAGCGTAGCCGATACAGGACACGTACGGCTCAAAACCAAAGGCCGCCTCGTAGGGCCGGCTCTGAGGCAATCGGACCCGACGGTATCCGGCCGCGACGGCCCGAAATAGCAGATGCACGCGTTCCCCGTCGTACCAGGCGCCGGGGTTGAAGACGGCCCCGCTCGCCCAGGGCAGCTCCAGCATTGGGCCCAGAACGGGCTGACGTTGGCGAACAAAGAGGCTCATGATCCCTGCATGCGCGACAAAAACGCCTCCAGGGCGGCGCCCTGAAGCACCTGTAGCGTCTCTTGGGTTAGATTGAGCACGATCGCCACGCGTTGGGTTTGCGCTTCAGAAGGAACGGCAAAGAGCCGGTATCGATACCGTTGCCCGTCTAAGACGCGCTCTTGTTGCGGCCCCAGGGCGCGTGCTCTAAGCCAGCGGCGGGCTTCGGGAACGCGCTCGAGTTCCAACATCACCAGGAGCGCTTCGATCGTAGATTCCGCCCCCGCGTTGCGGTTGACCTGGCCGGGTCCGGGGATGCCGTCGTAGCCCCGGCCGGTGGTCGGATCGTATAAGGGCTGGCCCGCGGGGTTGTTGCCCCAAAACCAGGAGGCGGCCAGCCCAGCCATAACGGCGTATTCGGAACGCCCCGTGTGGGTGTACAGCCGCAGCAGCGCCATGACCACGGGACGCACCATATAGGCGATCTGCTCAAAAAGCTCGATTTGGGTCGAATCCGAGAGACGAAACTCCCGCATCCAACCCTCTAGGAGCAACCGGCTGTAGAAGTGCCGGGCCTCGTATTCGGCCTCCCCCGGCCGGCCCGCTTCAACCAGGGCCCAGGCTTGGCTGTTCCCCCATCCGTGCCAGAGGTCACGCCAGGAGGCGTGCGCCCCCCAGGGGAATCGATTCATGGAGCCCCAGCGCATGCGGGCGATGCCTTCGGCGAAACGCTCAATGAGCGCTTGCCAGCGCGCATCAGAGGCGGCGCGTTGTACGGCCACAAGCCCCAGCAGCAGTTCGCTTGTCGCGTCGGCCGCTTGTTCGCCGACGAGCCACGTGGGGTAAAGTCGCCCCCCATAGGCGCTCATCTGGGGATAACGGGCCGCGAGGGCTTCCAGATGCGGCCGCAGGCGCTCTAGCCGCCTTCGACAAGCTTGGGCGAAGTCCGGATTGGCGGCGGCAAGCACGCGCGCCCCTTCGCCTAAGGCCCAGGCGGCCCGAGCCGCCCACCAGCTGACCCCCTCGGCGCGGCTGTTGGGGTGCGTAGTGTTGATGCGCAGCCCTTCGTCCCAGACGAAGTTGTAGAAAAGCCCGTCTTCGCGCTGCAGGTACATGACAAACCGCAGCAGGGCCTCGGCCTTTTGGCGGGAGTCCTCCGCGCCGGTCAGCTCATAATGACGCAGGTACAACACGGCGGCCCGCGCCGCATCGTCCAAGCAGGCGATCCCCTCATCCGGATCCCCCACCCACCGGTAATCCGGGGCCTCCGCGTAGATGCGCACGATGCGGTAGCGCACCCCGCCTACGGTCAGCTCTTGGCTCAGGTGCTCCAGATGACGGAAGTTGAGCAGCGGGGAAGCCGCATCCGGCTCCGCGGGTCCGGAGGCGGCGCTGCAGGAGAGCGCAAGCGAAGCAAGCAGGCAGGGCCCGCGTAGCTTGAACAGCATCGTCCCTATCCTTTTAACCCCGTTTGGGCCAGGCTGCGTACGAAATGCCGCTGCAGAATCGCATATGCCGCGACCACGGGAAGCGCCAGCAACACGGCCGCCGCCAGCTGCGGGCCCATCTGGGCCTCGGCCCCACCCCCCACGGCGAAAAGTGTCACCAGCTGAGGTAGGGTCATCCAGCGCTCATCGCGCACGACCATAAGCGGCCACAGCACTTCGTTCCAGGTGCTCAGGAACGTGAGAATCCCCACCGTCGCGAAGGCGGGCTTGGAAAGGGGCCAGACGACCGTCCAGAGCAGGCGCCACTCAGAGCAGCCGTCTAAGCGAGCCGCATCCAGCAGCTCCTGCGGAATGCTTAGAAAGCTTTGTCGGAAGATGAGCACGGCCATAGCGTTTGCCGCATAAGGGGCGATGAGCCCCAGAGGGGAATCCGTCCAACCCAGCTGCACGATGAGCGTATATAGCGGGATCAAAAGCAGGATGCCCGGAACGGTCATCGTGAAAAGCGCGAGGTTGAACAGAAACTCCCGGCCGCGCCAACGCAGGCGGGCCAGGGCATATCCCGCCATGGCGCCCGTCAGCAGCACCAACAGCGTAACGGAGCCGGCCACCAGCAGGCTGTTGGCCAAGCCCCGCAGTATGGGCAATCGTTCCCAAACGAACCGATACGATTCCAGGGTCCAAAAGCTTACAGGCCAAGGCGTAAGGGCTCCGACCTCCGGCTCGGGCTTAAAGCTCGATCCCAGCAGCCACAAAAAGGGTCCGGCAAACAGCAGCCCGCCTGACACCAAAAGCCCATAGGCGCCTAGCTGCGCCCACAGCGGCAGCTTATGCTTAGCCATGCACACGCTCCTCCACCCAACGACGCTGCAGCCAGACAACGACGAAGATCACAAGCGCATAGCATAGACCTAAGGTGGCCGCGTAGCCCATATGATTGAAGTAAAAGGCCTGCTGGTAGATGTAGAGCATCCCCGAAAGCGTGGCGTCCATCGGACCGCCGCCTGTGAGCACGTACGGCTCGATAAAAAGCGAAAACCCGCCTATGGTGGAGAGCACCACTACGGCCACCAACGTGGGGTTGAGCAAGGGCAGCGTGATGCGCCAAAACATCTGCCAGGCTCCGGCCCCCTCTAGACGTGCGGCCTCGTAAAATTCCTCCGGGATCTGCTGCAGGCCCGCCAAAAACAGCACCACATAAAGTCCCACGTTTTTCCAGGTGGCGACCAGGGCGATCGAGGGCATGGCCCATCGCTCCGAAATCAACCAGGGCACCCGCCCCAGCCCCAGTTTGCGCAGTAGCTCGTTAAGCGCCCCGTTCTCGTAGGCCAGAAGCTGCTGAAACAGCAAAGTCACCACAACCCCGGAGACGACCACGGGCAAAAAATACAGGGCGCGAAACAAGCCCCGACCCCGCAAGGGCTGATTGAGCAGCAGGGCCAAACCCAAGGCGAGCGCGATCTGCAGCGGAATATGCACGGCCAAAAACAGGCCGGTATTCCATAGGGCCCGGAAGAAAAGCTCATCGCGCGCAAGCCGAAGGATGTTCTTCAGGCCCACGAACTCCATGGGGGTGAGCACATCCCAGCGGTGCACGACCAGCAGGGCGGCAAACAGCAAAGGATAGCCCAAGAACAAAAGGCCGTGCAGCACATACGGGGCTACGAGCGCGTAGGCCGGGTTGAGCCGAAGGCGAAGCCTCTTCATACTCTAGGAGGCCCACTCTTGAATCAGCCGAATGCGCGCTACCAGACGTCGGACCGCCTCCTGAGGCGAGACGCGGCCGTACACGGAGGCGCGCTCGAACTGTCGGGCTACCGCGTCCAGGATCTCTTTTAAATCCCGTACCCCGTCTACAGCCCGGCTGTAGGGCACCTGCTCGGCGAACCGGCGCAGCTTAGGGTGGCGGGCGAAAATCGGGGCGAAATCCGGATCCTCCAGCAAGCCCCGACGGATGGGTAGCTGCTGAGCCCGCAGCAGCAGCAGCCGATCGGCCTCTTCGGAGACCAGGTACTGCACAAAACGCCACGCGGCCTCCGGATGACGGCTTGTGGAGAAGATGGCGATGTTTTTGTGATCCCCGTAGGTGTAGACCGGACCCCGGTGACCATCGGGCACGGGAAGCGGCGCGTAGTCGTATTCCAGATCCGGGGGGGCGTACTTTTCCAGATAGGCCAGGATCCACGGACCTGTGAACTCCGTGGCGATGCGGCCATTTAAGAAGGCGTTGCCGACCAGCGTGGAGCGTGGATAGTATCCGCGCTCAAATAGAACCTGGAAGAAGCCCAAAACCTTGGCCGCCGCGGCCGTATCGAGCACAAGCCGGCCCTGCGCATCGAAGAGGCTCCGGCCCCCGGATGCGGCCAAGTAAAAGGCGTAAAAGTCAAAGTAGCGCTGCCACCAAATGGGCCGGATGTCGCGAAAGCCCATCCAGCGATCCGGGGTGCCGTCTCCGTCCAGATCGCGCCGAAGGCGGGCGGCAGCCTCCAGATATTCCGAATACGTGCGGGGCGGTCTGGAGAAGCCCGCCTCCCGAAGCAGCCGTACATTGTATTGCATCAGAATCGGGTTGGTCTTCCAGGGCAGCTGGTAGACGCGCCCGTCGGCGGAACGAAATGCCTCCAGCATCCCCTCCGGAAGGCGACTCCGAACGAGCGAGTCAAAGCCCGGCATCGCATCCAGGGCCAGAAGCGCCCCTGCGCGGGCCAGATCCGGCACTATACCGGGCCAGATATTAGAGCACACATCCGGCGTGGTGCGGGCCGCCACAGCGGCCAGCAGCACTTCTTCGCTGGACTGCCCAGCCGGAAGCGGCTGCAGGCGTACGCGCACCTCGGGATGTCGTCGGTTCCAGGCTGCCACCAGCTCTCGCGCTATGGCGACCTCATCCGGATTAGGGGCGCACCAGTAGAGCAGTTCAATCGGACCTGTCGAGGCCTTCTGCGGCGGCGGACGATCCGAGGCGCAACCCAACGCCAAGGTCCAGAGCCCCCAGAGCCAGGCGCGATGGCGCATCAGAAGCTCACCCCCAGACTGAGCACATGCACGGCGCCCAAGCGCCCAAAGGCGCGATAGGCGTAATCGATGCGAGCTCGGCCTCGCGGATAGGGCAAAGGCTGTAGCAGGCCCAACCCCCAGCTAAAGCCCCCCTCTCCGTCGCGCAGAAGGGCGTTCTGATAGCCTAGACGCAGCCACAAGCGATCTCGGAAGCTGTACTCCAACCCTCCGTTCAGGGACTGGTAGTTGGAGCTCGGATAGACGGCGTCGGCCGCAAGCGAGAGCCGGTGAAACGGGGTGCGCAGGGCGGTCGTGGCGACCCCGACCTGAAAGTGCACGGGCAGGCTCCAGGCCTCAGTCTCGAGGTTGGCCGGAATGCGGCTGTTGTTGCCGAGCTGGCGAGGGTCGGGGTCGACAAAAACGCGCAGATCGCGCCCCGAAAGGCGCATATCCGTGCCGAAGTTGGTAATAGAGGCCCCTATTACGAGCCCGCCAAAGAAATCGGTACGGAACTGCGTCCCCAGATCCGCAGCAAACCCGACAGCCGAGGTGTGCCAAATGCGCTGCTCGATGTACTTGACCGTAAAGCCGATCGAGAAGCGATCCGTGATAGGGCGTCCATAGGAAAGCCCTACGGCCAAATCCGAGGCGCCAAACCACTCGCCAGTCCCCTCCGGACGGTCCTCGGTGCGCACAAGCATCTCCGGCATACCCAGGCGGGTGACAGAGACCCCCAAAGTCCCCCAAGGATCTAACCTGAGGGCCACACCTAGATAGTCGAAGGTCAGTTCCGCCAGCCAGCGGCTGTGGGTCAAAAACGCCTCATGAGCACTTAGCTGG
Source organism: Bacteroidota bacterium (assembly GCA_025059945.1). NCBI lineage: Bacteria > Pseudomonadati > Bacteroidota > Bacteroidota bacterium. The sequence goes on along the minus strand of JANXDC010000015.1, from coordinate 251,098 downwards.
GCCAGACCAGCCGGATTCCAATACAGCGCCTCGGCGGAATTGGCCAGGGCAACAAAAGCTCCGCCTAGGCCTTGGGCTCTAGCGCCAACGCCGATCTCCAGGAAAGCCGCTGCCGTAGTGCCCACCTTGGATACGGGCCGGTTTTGCGCACCCAGCGGTCCGCAAAGAAGGCCCCAGCAGAGCCAAGACAACGCAAGAGCGCGCGCGTGCATCTTCCCGCCTACTTGATTACAGCAAAGCGACCCACGTATTCCCCGATGCCCGGAGCCTCAACGTGGAAGATGTAGACCCCGTAGGCGATGTTCATGCCGTCCTTGTTCGTTAGGTCCCAGGCAAGTTGGCCGTTGTCCAGATCCGATTTGTGGTAAAGCGTCTGCACCAGGTGCCCCGTGATGGTGTAAATCCGGATCGTGCACTCCGGGGGCAAATTGCGGAAATACAGCCTGCGTTCGCCCCGGCCCGCTTTGTAGGGATTGGGAGGCTCAAAGAGGCTTGTGGCCACGTAGGGGTTCGGCACCACATATATGGTGCGCAGCCGTTCGCGAGCCCGTTCAGGGTCAAAGGCAGGGGGTGTGATTGCGAAGCTCACCTGATCGCCCGTTTGGAAGGGCTTTTCGGTGCGAAAGCGCAGCACCGTGCCCGGACGCGGCGGGATGCGCGGCTTTCCGGGCTCCAGATCCGGATCCGGTGGCACGATCCGAATCGCCCAAGAGGCGCGCCAGCGCCCGCCCTGAAAGACGGGGGGTTCGCCGGGCCGCTCGCCCATGACGAGAATAATCAGATCTCCGTGGTCATAGCGACCGTTGCGCAGGGAGTCGACGTCCTCGATCAGAATAAACGGCTGCCGTTGGCCTGTGGTGAGGTTTTGGATGTAAAAGGGCGTCGGGATCTCGCGCAGGCCGAAGGCAAGACGCCGGGAAGTGTCGGCAAAGCCCTCCGTGAAGCGCACTTCAAAATCAGCCGGCAGAGGCTCAAAGCGCGTGGCAACGACCGTGCTGACCGTACCCGGCCGCACAAGAGGGGCATACGTACTCCTGCGGTCCGTGAGCCGAACGCTCGTATCGATTAGAGCCACCTGAGTCGGAGAGCGCAGCTCCGCAATGAAGCCGTCGTACAAGGGTAGCTCCCGACGCCCGTCCTGGATGAGCCCTTCTTCAAGCAGCTGTCCCGTGGTGAGGTTTTCCAGGCGGTAGCGCACCTGGGCCCCGTTGCCCCATGGGGAGGGATTTTGAAAGGTGATCCGATAGCGCGCCGGCCGCTCGATCATCGAGGGGGCCACAATTTGCACCTGAATCGAGCCCGTGCCCACGGTGCGGACCTGCCATTCGAGAAGCTCCGGCGGCACATATCCGGCGGCCGGAGGCCGGGGCGTTACGACCGCTGTGTTCACGTCCGTGTAGTAGCGCCCCCCCGGCAGGGGCTTGATCACGGCCGTGGTCATGCTCGGTGCAATCCCCCGTACGGTGCCGTCCGGGTTTGTGGCAACCGAACCGTCTACGTTGCGCTGGATCCAGCCCCGATCGTAGGCGACGACAGCGTAGAAGTACGTGGTGCCGTTGCGCACGTCGCGGTCGATGAAGCTATGCTGCAGGCCCGAGTCCGTGCCCAGGTTGAACTGCACTCCGTTTATGGAGACGGGATGCGGCCCCCGGAGGCCGTTTTTAAGATCAAACTGGGCGATCGGCTTCTGCAGCGTAGGGTTGCCGTAAGCGTCCGTGATAAGGAGGTTTTCCAAAAAGTTGGGTTCGGTGGACTTGAAGATCATGTAGCCCTCGAAATCGCGCTCGCGCGTAAAGGGGTCGAAGGAGCGCTCGGCCAGATCATCCCAGACGAGCACCACCTGTCCGTCGCCGGCGAAGGCGCGCAGCTTGGGCTTGTCTGGAGGCCGAGCGAAGCGGTAGTTGGCGTTGTAGATCTGCTGAACCGTTTCCTTTTTGCGCGCCAGCGCGGAGTTGTCAATCCGCCGCGGATCGGTATAATCCTTCTCCGCGAACAGAAGCGCCATCGAAAAGCGCTCCGTCTGTCCAACGCGTAGCGGCAGGGGCCCTGAGGAGAAAAACATGCCCAGGTTCCGGCCGCCGGCTAAGACGGTATCCAGCGGAGGAAGGCCACGCGAAAAGAGCCGGAAGTTCTCCTCATCATCGATGAGTTCATAGCGATGCACATCGAAGATGGCGAAACCCGTAAGCCCAATCTGATCGGATTCGTCCTTGTCCGTGGCGTCGAAGTTGGGCTCTCCCGCCGTCGGCATCCCGTCGCCCTCGCCCGCATCCGGGCCCTCATAACCCGGCATGCCAGGTCCAAGCCCATCGGCCCCCAGGTCGTCGTTTAAGGGTTCATCCGGATCCCAGCGGCCGTTGCCGTTTAGGTCCTCGAAACCCACCCAGTTCAGGTTCTCATCACCCGTCCACCAGCGCCCTATCCGATAGGCGGGGAGATCCTCTAGAGGGCCGTAGAAGCGCTCAAAGCGGACCAGGTTGTAGCGGGCCCGCAGGTAGGCGCCTATGGCCTCTTTGCCCACGATGAGCTGTCCGGGGCCGGAGTCGCGGCGCTCGTCTGTGATGCCGTCCTCGTCGTCGTCGCGCGCGTTCGTGTGGTTACCCGGGGACTCTAGAAAAGCGTATCCAGCCGTGCCCACGGGGGCCCATCGGCCCGGCGTGCCGATGCCGTCGGCGTCCCAAGCAAAAGCCAGGTCCCAAAACGTATTGTAGGCGCCTTCATCATCACCGGAGTCGTCCGTTCCTCCCACGCCCCAGTCGATGTACTGAGCGAAGTACGCCTCATCGTAGGAGGTCTTGCCCTCGTTGGTGATCTCGTAGTGCCAGAAGATCACATCCTGCGCCAGAGGATGGCTCCATTGAAAGCCGCGCGTGGCCACTTCCAGGCCCAATCCGCCCCGGGTCGTGTCCGAGGGATCCGGGAAGAACCGATGCGGGGGCAGGGTCCACTCCCGATCCGGGCTATCGTCGAAGACGAAGTACGTCTCCACGTCGGCGTTTTGGACCCCTTTGCCAAAATAACCGTTCCAGAAGCCGGCCCAGTCCATAGGCCGATCCGGCCAAAACGGGGGCCAGGTGCCGGGATCATCAGACCGGGCGGGGGAGGGCTGACGCGGATTCGCATAACCCGGCAGTGGGGCCCACCCCCAGGGCACCTTCGTGATGGGGTCCCGGTCGATGAACTCCCGATAGTTCGTGCTCATGGGATAAATCCACTGCCCCCGGCTGTCGCGCGTGCGGGCGGAGACGACCACAGCCACCCCGTCTACGTAGGACCGGCCGCTGCCCTTGGGCCATTCCCCGGAGGGTTGATCGGGCCAACGCGCCACCTCGCCGTGATTGGCGAAGAGCGTACGGACCCGGTTGCCGTCCAGAACCCCCCACTGCGTCCACTTGTTGTCGCCCTTGTTGGGATCGGGTTTGCGTTGCCCCCACGCGGGGGGAACGCCAAGGGAAAGCCAACCCGCCAAAAGAGCCAGCCCCAGAAGACCCGGGCGCCTCATTGCTCCTCCTCCTGTGCAGCGGGTAGAAGACGCGCCGCGTACAGGCGAGCGCGGTCCATGAGGTCGTACCACTCCAGAAGCGGATACACCGGCGGAGCGCTCAGAAGGCGAAACCCAAAGCCCAGCAGGCGCACAGCGAGCAAGTTGTGGGCGGTCCTGACAGGGGTCTCCTCTAGGGCCCGCAGATCGATGCGCACCCCGGCTTGTCGAGCCAGATGCGCGATATGCGCCTGCAGAGCTCGCTCCACGGCCTTTTCAAGCTCTTCCGGCTTAAGCTTGCGACGCGCCAACACGCGATAAAACGCCCACTGGCCCCGCTCCGGAAACGGACCCAGAATCTGCTCGATTTCCGAGCTCACAACGAGCGCCCGCAGGGGTTCCGCAAGAAGCGGAGCCAGCTCCTCCGTGGTATCGGCCGGCACGATGAGGCCCCGTTCCAGCTCCGAACGCAGGGACCGGGCCGCTTGCTCGGATGCGGCCTCCCAGCGGACAAGACGGACCCCGTAGGCCAGATCCGACCAGGCTTGCCGCAGGGAATCCGCAAACAGCCGCTGCCGGCGCCAGGCTAGGTAAGCGGTGCGCCACAGCTCCAGATCTCGCCTAAGCTCCGGCCGCTGCTCCAGGCCTCGCGCTCGGACCTCTTCAAGCAGGAATTCCTCCGCGATCAGCTCCCAAAGAACCCCCCGAAGCCGGTGGGCGACGGTTGGACCAAGCCGCACAACCGCAAAGGACCGGTGCGCAAGCCGGTCCAGCACGTAGCCCAAAGAGCGCCTCCAGCTCGGGGCCTCGATGAAGGGCTCCGGAAGCGCGTCCTGCAGAGCCGCGCGCAGCGCGGCCCAATCGGCGGCCAAACGCCGCAACGGCCGTCCCGGAGGGGCCTTTTCCGCCCGGATCGCAAGCCGCTCGGTGATCGCCCTACAGAGGCGTTCGAACAGCTCCTGCGAGACCTGGGCCGTTTTGCCCTGTCCGAAGGCCGATAAAAACGCGTAAAACCGATCCCGCTCCCGCCGCATGCGCAGGATGCGGGCTGTCTCGTAGCGCGCTTGTTCAAGATCCGCGGGCAGGACAAACGGGCGCCGCTGGCGCTCGCGAAGCTGTAGCAGGTAAAAACGCCCTTCTACCTCGATGGGACGGCCCACTTCGGAGGGCTTGAGCTCCTCGTACAGCTGGCGCTCTATAGGCTCATAGAAGTCGCCCCAGCGCCCGATCCGCCGCTGCCCCTCTTGACCGAGCGCGCGCTGCAGGGAGTCGAAGGCCGCTATAGGATCCGAAGCCCGAAGCAAGCTCGCGCGAGCGGCCTCCGCCTGCTCGGAGCTAGCCAGGACAACATAGGCGAAGTGAACCGGCTGTAGCCGCCGCCAAGCCGCTTCCTCTATCTCGCGAGCCGCCACTTGGACCGGCTCTCCGATCTCAACACGATAAAGCGCGTCCAAAAGCAGCATGCGCTCGATCTCATCGAGCAAAGTCCGCACAGGAGGGGCCTGATCCAGCTTCATCTGAGCCCCTTCTTGGGCCAACAGCCGCTCGGCGATCAGGGCCAACAGAAAGCCATGCTTGGGGACGTCTTGCAGGCGGCCTCGCTCCCGGCCGATCCATAGGCTCTGTTCGTAGCGCTCCCAAAACGTCTGCCGATCGATCGCCTCAGATCCCACCCAGGCCAGGGGGGTCCGGTCCTGGCCCCGTAGCGGCAGGCCGACTAGGAGCAGACCAAGTAGACACAAGCAACGCCGCATAGCGACACCGGTCCTTGCGCTAAAAGTCCACCCGCAGACCCAGTTGCACAAGCCGCGGCGGGGAGTAAAAATCGGGCCTGCGCAGAAATTCCTCCTTGGTATTCAGCCCCTGCGGCTCACCGGAATAGTAGCGCAGATTCGGAAAGGCCCGCCCTGTGTCCGTGTAGACCCCGATTTCGTTTCGGGTGTCGAATAGGTTGTAGATCCGCGCAAAGACGCCCCACTGAAAGGGGCCGGCTCGAAAGTAGCGCGCCGCGAACAGATCGAATTGGCTTGTGCCGGGCCGACGGGCTGAGTTCTCAACGGCGATGCGTTCGTCGGCGATCGAGGGGGTGTACGGAAGACCTGATCCCAACCGGCCCACCAGGGTGACGGTCCAACGATCCGGTCTGCCTAAGCTCAGGCTCAGGTTCAGCTGATGGCGCCGGTCCCAATCAAGGGGCACAAGCTGCTTTTCCGGCTCTACACCCTCCTGTTCGCTGATCAGCACCGAACGCGGATCGCTGGCGTTGCCGCGGGCGATCTGGAAGGTGTAATCGACGCTCAGCCCCCAGCCGTCCAGGTGACGCCGCTCAAAAGAGGCCAAAAAGCCCTTGACCTGTCCGTAGTCCCGGTTCACAAACCGGCCGTAGCGGGATAACGGAAAGGGCTCATCGTAGCCGGGGGAGATCTCCTCTAGCCGGGTGCCGAGCAGGTTGCGGATGTCCTTGTAGTACACCGTAAGGGTGAGCCCGATCGCGGGGGTTATGGCCTGTTGCAGCCCGATCTCGTAGGCCACGGTCTGCTCTGGGGCCAGATCGGCGTATCCGAAGGCCCGACTTAGCCCCCGTTCGGGGTCGTAGATGTAGTCGGGGTTCGTATAGAGGTACTCGAAAGCGGGCATCTGGAAGAAGTGCCCGTAGGACAGGTGCACCACACCGGCTTCCGAGAGGGGATAAGCCAGCCCCAGCCGGGGCGAAAGCTGCCATTTCGGTCGAGAGGGCCGACGAGGAGAAGTCCGAGGCCGGCCGAAATCCTCCAGCACCTCTCCTCGGGCGTTGAAGTAGTCGAAGCGCAGGCCCGCGTTGACGACCAAGTAGTCGAACTCCATTTTGTCCTGCAGGTAGGCGCTAAACTCGATGGGCCGGCGCCGATACTGGACGTGATCCGGGGTGTTTACGGGCGGAATGGCCGGCCTAAAGCCGGTCGAGGGGTTGTTTTTGACCTCGAAATCCCGCACGTAAAGCTCATGAGCCCGAAACTCAAGCCCCGTCTTGAGTTGATGCTGCCGCGTAAGCTGACCGGTAAAGTCGGCGCGCAGCACCCACGTTTGCGTGTAGCGGTGAAAATGCTGCATGCGCGCCCCGCCCCGGTAAAACGAGAAGTTGCCGCCCAGCAGGCGCAGGGCGTCATCCCGCGGGTAGCGGGGATCTAAGGGGTCTTCGTAGACGTAGGAGCGGAGCTCGTTGCGAAAGCGAGCCCCTTTAAGCTCGGCGAAGGCGCGCGGGCTAAAGACGTGTGTATACGTGGCCGTAGCCGACCAGGCGGTGCTGTAGCGGGTAGGCAAGCCGTCGGGGTTGTAGCGGAACAGGTGATCGTAGGCTTTGCCCCGGTCTTGTTGCCAAAGCCCACTTACCGAAAGCCGGTTTCCGCCCCAAGGCCGGATCGTGAGCTTGCCCTGCCAGGTGAGCTGTTCGCTCCAGTTCATCGGAACCCAGGCGCTATCGCCCAGAGCGGGCACGAAAACCCGTCGGCCCTGCACGTCGACCCAGGTACCTTCGCCTTCTCGCCAGCTTACGGGCCGCACGATGCGGCGCCCAAACAAATGCCCCTCGTTGTAGGCGTAACGGCCGGAGAGGAAAAACGCGGCACGCCGGCCCAAGACCGGAACAGGGCCGCTAAAGAGCCCCTGCCACTCTCGGGCTCGGTTGGGCCGGATGGGAGTAAGATGTGGGAAAAGCTGCCCTTCCCGGCTTACGTAGGAACCGACGTAGACGCTTGCCGATCCCGCGTATCGGTCCCCTCCATCCCGGGTGACGATATTGACCACGCCCGACATGGCCTGCCCGTATTCGGCGTTGAAGGTGCCGGAGATGATCTCAAGCTCCTGAATGGCGTTGTTCTGTACCTGAAAGGCGAAACTGCGTGAAAAGACATCGTTGATTGGGATCCCGTCGACCATGTAGGCCACCTCCCCCAACCTTCCCCCCCGGAAGCGGCCCTCTACGACGCCCGCCTGCAAGTTGATCACGTCTTGAAAGTTCTCCACGGGCAAAACGGCTAGCTCCTGAGCCGATACGGCTGTGGCCGTGGCCGTGAGATCCCGCTGCACAAGGGGTCGCTGGGCCGTGATGACGACCTCTTGCGTCTGCACGGCCTCCTCACGAAGAGCGAAGTTCACGATCGTGGTCTTGTCGATCTGCACCCGCACGTTCTCGACGGTCTGCGGAGCATAACCCACAAAGGAGGCCCGCACCGCGTAGGTGCCGGGCTTGACGTTTAGAATCGTATAGTAGCCCTCCGCGTCCGTAGCTGCGCCCTGCAGCGTGCCCACGATGACCACGTTGACCCCGGGCAGAGGTTCGCCCGTGCGCGCATCCGTAACGCGACCGGCGATCTTGCCTGTTGTGCCCGCCCAGGCAGGCGAAGCAAGCAGTCCGCCAAGAGCAAGCCATCCGAGCGCCCGCATACTCCGACGCATCCCTTATAGGCCGGCCTTTTTGAAGGGGCCGAGGCCGGTCAGGGACCTCGGCCCACGGGGATTTATTTGAGGAGGGTCATCTTGCGCACCTCCACCCGGTCTCCAGCCTCCAGCCGGTACAGGTAGACGCCGCTTGGCAGCGCCCCGGCATGGAAACGCACCTCATGGCGACCCGTCGGCATGGGGCCTTCCACGAGTACGGCCACGCGCTGGCCGAGCAGGTTGTAAACCTCCAGGCGCACGTATTCCGAGCGCGGCAGCTCGAAACGGATCGTCGTCTCCAACCGGAACGGGTTCGGGTAATTCGGGTGCAGGTACAGGTGCTCCGGAACCTCCAGCTGAACCGGATCTTGGTTGGACACAAAGAGCCGGTCGCCACCTAGGGGGACGATCGCCACGTTATCCCAGTACGTGGTCCCGGAGAAGTTGTGCCATTGGCGAAGCCGCAGCTCCATGCCCACGATCTGGGGATCCGCGGGCGGATAGAAGACGATCGCGTAATGTCGCCAATCCGCTGAGGCCTGCCGGGGCGCCAGGGGGATGACCATAGGGTTGTAGTCGCCGTTGAGCCGAACGTCTACCCCGCCGCGCTCACCCCATCCGGCGGCCCCGCCCTGCAGGTTCGTGTACCAGAGCGCGGTCAGCCCCACGTTGTAGTTGCCGAGCCCGATCGAGTCCGGGTTGAGCACCCCATCGTGGCGCAACCGGTAGCTGACCAACACGGGTTGACCGGGCGTGATGGGCACGCGCTGGCTGATCACGACAGCTTCGGAGGCACCCGGCCGATCGCGTTTGGTCATGCGCACGCTATAAGAACCTTGAAACTTTACGGCCTCATTCAAGGTCACCACGAAGGGCTGATTCTGTGGCCAATCGGACTTGCCCAAGGGGAAATCCAGCCACCAGTAGTACCAGCCCTCGGGCACGTCCATGTTGGCGTTGAAAAAGTCCCCGGGCCATCCTTCTACGCTTGGGTTGACCTTACGAATGAAAACGTCGTCCAAATAGACCGTACCGGTCGCATTAGCCCCTTTACGGAACGTGATGCGGGCTCTGCGCGCGGCCTTCTCGCCGGGGAATATGATCGGGCCGAGCCTGCGGCTGGAGATCTCCACCCACCCCCCGGTGGAAGCCTGAGCCTGCGGAACATCCAAAATCACGGGTCCACCCAGCACATCGCGCCCCTGAGCGTCGAAAAACTCAAAGACGAGCTGGAACTTGCCCGCATCCGTGGTGGGGTTCGTATTGACGTTCTCCGTCCAGACCCAGCCGCCCACCTCGATCTCCGGGTTGCGCCAGCCGGGGATGCCCTCCACCCAGTTGCGTACGGCCTCCCGCTGCGTCCAGCTGGCGGCCCCGGAGCCGGAGAGCTTGAGGCTATAGTTCGGGGTGCGGTAGCGCTCGCTTGTCCAGGTGGCCCCGGCCCCAGAAGGCTCCCAGTAAGCGGGACGGAAGATCTCAAATCCGCCGTTGGAGAGCAGATTGGGTAGGGCCGCAACGACATCGGAGACCTTGGCCACCACCACGTCGTCCCAGTACGTGGTTCCCTTGAAATCGTGCCATTGGCGCAGGCGGATCTCCATGCCCACGGCGCCCTCCCGAGGATAGACGACGAAGGCGTATTGCGTCCATCCCGCCGAGGCCTGCCGGGGCGCCAAGGGGATGACCATGGGGTTGTAGTCGCCGTTGAGCCGAATGTCCAGTCCACCGATCTCGCCCCATCCGGCGGCGCCGCCCTGCAGGTTGTTGTACCACAAGACGGTCAGACCCACGTTGTGGTTTTGCGTGCCGATCCGGTCTGGGTTGGCCACGTTCTCGTAGCGCATCCAGAAGCTCACCAAGTAGGGTTCTCCGACCGTGACGGGCATTCGCTGCGAGATGGCCACGGCCTCGGTCTGCCCGGGTTGATCCTGCTTGATCATCTGCAAAGCCCTCGATCCGCGGCGCATGCCTGCTGTGGTGGCGGTCACCACGAAGGGCTGATTTTGCGGCCAGTCGGATTGCCCCGCGCTGAAGTTGTTCCACCAGTAATACCAGCCCTCGGGCACGTCCATGTTGGCGTTGAAGATATCCCCCGGCCAGACGTTCTGGGCCCTGGCCCGGATGAAGACGTCATCCAGGTAGGCGGTCCCGACAGCGCTAGCGCCCTTTCGGAAGGTGATGCGGGCGCTCGTAGCGTCGCCCGGCAGAATCAGGGGCCCGATGGATTCGTTGCTCACTTGCACCCACCGGCCCGTAGAGGGCTGCTGTTGAGGCAAGTCGATCACCAACGGGCCGCCGAGCAGGTTTCGGCCCTGGCGGTCAAAAAACTCAAAGACGAGCTGGAACTTGCCCGCATCCGTGGTGGGGTTCGTATTGACGTTCTCCATCCAGACCCAACCGCCCACCACGAGCTCGGCGTTGCCCGGGAACCGAGGGGTCCAGTTCCGGATGGCCTCCCGCTGCGTCCAGCTGGCGGCCCCGGAGCCGGAGAGCTTGAGGCTATAGTTCGGCGTTCGGGCTCGCTCGCTCGTCCACGTGGCCCCTGCCCCGGAGGGCTCCCAATAGGCGGGGCGGGCGAGCTCAAATCCGCCATTGGAGAGCAGATTAAACGAAGACTCCGGGCTCAACAGATGACCCCAACCTTGCTGCGCTTGCGCCCAGGAGGCGCTCAGCAGAAATGCAACGACTCCCCAAGCGGGCCCACGCCATGGTTGTACCGTCCTCCACATAACCTGGCCTCCTCCGCTTAGTTTATTGTGCGCTGGCTGAAGGAAACCGATCCCTTCAGCTTGATGCCTGCTCAGCTTGTAGCCCGCAGCACCAGTTCAGTCGGCACCGAGATCGCATGCTGCCGACGGGCGTATCGGGGGGCGCTTGCTCCTTTTTCCTCAAGCAGCTCTAGCAAATAGCGCAGCGCCAGTTCCCCCAGCTGCTCCTTGAAAACCCGCACGGTCGTCAGCGGCGGACGGGCGCTAGCGGCCCCGTCGACGTCGTCAAAACCCACCACAGCTAACTCCTGAGGCAGCCGCAGACCGGCCTCTTCGGCCGCATCCAGCACGCCCAGAGCCAAGGCATCGTTGGCGCAAAAGACCGCGCTTGGACGTTCCGGAAGAGCCAGCAAACGCCGACCAAGCTCTAAACCCGTAGCCCGAGTGGGCTCTCGATCCGGGGCGGCGATGATCCAATCCGGCTCGAAGGCGAGACCCGCTGCGCTAAAAGCTAACCTGTAGCCGTCCAGGCGCCCGGCGATGCTCGGATGGCTCATGTCGGCGCCCACAAAAGCCACCCGTCGGTGTCCCCGCGCAAACAAGTGTTGCACGGCGGCACGGGCTCCCCCAACGTTATCGATCACCACAGCCGGACGTTGCCCGACTTCGAAGTCGATCAAGACCAAGGGCAGACCCGCGGCCTCCACCTGTTCAACAAAGGCTATGTCGACCTTGCCGGCGATGAGCACCCCATCTACATTGCGCTCCAACAGGAAACGCGGCACGTGCCGTTCCGGATCGTACGTGCGCGGGATCGTAGTGAGCAGCACGTAGTAGTTCTGCTGACGGGCCTCAAATTCAGCCCCCAGAAAGATGCGCGTATAGAAGGGTTCGCTTCGCGTAAAGTGGTCCTCCCGCAGCACAAAACCCACGTTACCCGTCTTGCGGCTCACCAAGACCTGCGCGGCCCGTGTGGGCACATAGCCCAACCGATGCGCTGCGCGCAGCACACGTTCGCGCGTCTCAGGCCGCACATAGCCCTTGCCGCTCATGACCAGCGATACGGTCGCGGCCGAAACACGCGCCTCAGCCGCCACATCCCGTATGGTGGGACGACGTTTTTGCATTTCATTAAAACGTTTTAGGCACTATATATAACGCCACCGGCTCTTTGTCAAGGCTCCTCGGCGTCTCTAGAAAAGGGGGTTAAGGGCCCTGCAGGGCGGAACGGGTGGCCTGTAGGGCTAGGTGTAGGCTATCGAGCCCCACCTCAAGCGGGGCCCGAAGGGTATGTCCGGGCATGCGCATGGCTTGTAAAAGGTCGAGCAGGGCGGCCTGCACGCAGCGGGCGTAAAGCTCGGCTTTGCTTTCCGGAAAGGCAAAAGTTCCCTCTATCAGGGCTTCGGCCGCGTACGGAAGACCGTGCACGCGCAGCCGGTGGAGCGCGTCTCTGCGGGCCAGTCCCTCTTGGCCCCATCCTGGAGGACGGGAGTTATCTTCAGCCTCCGCTATGGATGAACGCCGCAGCACTTGCCAATTGGGCAGCGAGCATAGCTCCCGCTCCGCGATCGGATCCACAAGAGCCCGCAGACGCCCGACAAGCGGGATCCAGCCCTCCAGTTCGAGCTCCAACCTGTCGAAAACGAAGCGCCAGCTGGTGCGCTCAAAGAACCCCGGTCGGCCGAAGGCGTGATATTGGGTCATCATCATGCCGTCGGCGTAGAGCACCTCCAGCAGCATGCGATCCCGCTCCCCTGTGGCGCGCTCAGCGGCCAGCCCTCGGATTCGAACCGGCGCGGCCGAGGCGAGCGCCTGGGCCAAATCGATAAAATGCACAGCGTGCTCGACCAGGATCCCGCCGGATCGACGGAGATCCCAGAACCAGTGCTCAGGCCCCAAGGCCTCGTCTTGGGCGTAGTTTTCGATCGCTATCCGCCGAAGCGGACCCCACAAGCCGGAGCGGGCCCACCGGTGAAGGCGTTCCGTGAGGGGATGAAAGCGCAGCGGATAATCGATCGCGGCCGGAAGCCCGCTCAAATCGCGCGCCCGTAAGATCCGACGCGCCTGGGACAAGTTTACAGCTAGCGGCTTCTCCACGAGCACGGGTTTTCCGGCGCGCAGCGCGGCGCAGGCTACGGGCGCGTGCAAATCCGGCGGCGTCGCCACAGCCACGAGTTCCACTTCCGGATCCCGCACCAGCGAACGCCAATCCGAGTAGGCCCGCACACCTCGGGCAACCGCCAGGTCCCGCCCCTGAGGGCTTAGCGTGGCCACGGCGAGCACCTCGACCTCCGCAAGCGCCCGCCAGGCCTCGTGCAAAAACTGACCAAAACCCCCGTATCCGGCTATGCCTATGCGCATATTTTAAATCTCGAAACGTTTTACACTGCGCGCAACCCGCAACTTTCTCCCCCGCCATGCGTAGGAATCGTACGCGTTCGCTTACATTTTAAGGAGGGCTTGGGCATGCGAACTTTACTGCTTGGCCTTCTGCTTTTCGCGCTTGGATGGGAAGCGGCGGAAGCCCAACGGCGCGGGGGATTTGGGGGCTTCGGTCCGGTCTTCCCGGTGTGGACGCTTCGCGACCTCGACCCGGCCTACGACGGACAACCGGTTGTGTTCTTTGGTCAGGGAGCGCTCTTTCTTAACAACTTTTACTTCGGCGGCGGCAGCGGATCGGCTAGTTTTTACGGGAAATCGCGTACGCTTAGCAAAGCCCATTTTGACTACGGCGGCTTTCTGGTGGGCTACCGCTATCCTATAGCCCCCCTAGTCCGGATAGGAGCTCAGCTGCTGCTCGGCGGCGGAGAGCTGCGTTTGGAGTCGGGGCGCACGATCGAGCTCGACGAACGTTTCTATTGCCTCGTACCGGAATTCGCCCTGGGCGTAACCCCAAGCCGCTGGCTGCTTCTGGAGGCGCGTCTGGGGTACTTCGGCGCGCTGGGCAGCTCGACGATCGCCCCCTTGCGTAAGCCTCAGTTTGCGCTCTCCGCCGTGTTCGGAACCAACTAGCCCTTAGCCCCTCTACGGTCTTGATCGAAGAGGGTGGAGTGGCGCAGGAGACCACCCTGAAGGTGTCGTTTTGTCTTTCAAGCCCACCCTAAACACGCAAAATGTCATATATCCCTCTTCCGGCATCGAAATCGCAGCCTGCCCGGTAGACTGCTTTAAGAGAATTAAAGAGGCCCTATGAACCTGCAACGCTTCACCCACAAGGCACAGGAAGCGATCCAGCGCGCCGTCGAGATCGCCCAAACCCGCGGGCAGCAGGAGTTAGCACCGGCGCATCTGCTGCGCGCGATGCTGGAGGATCCGGAAAGCCCGGTCCAAGGCATCCTAGATCGGCTCAACGTAAATCGCGAAGCGCTCGAGCAAAAGCTCAATCAGGCCCTGGAGCGCTTGCCCCGCGTGAGCGGAGCGGCCATCTCAGGTCCTTACGTGGGCGCTGAGCTTAAACGCGTTTTAGACCAAGCTGTAAGCGAAGCTCAGGCGCTGGGTGATGAGTACGTAGCTACCGAGCACCTGCTGCTGGCCCTTTCGGAAAGCCCGGACGCCCTGGGTCAGGCCCTGCGGCAGCTGCGCGTGAGCAAGGAGAACATCCTGCTTGCGCTGCGCGACATTCGGGGCGGGCGGCGCGTGACGGATCCCGGAGCGGAGGCCACCTATGAGGCCCTGAAAAAGTACGCGCGCGATCTAACGGAGCTAGCCCGCAAGGGCAAGCTCGATCCCGTAATCGGGCGCGATGAGGAGATCCGCCGGGTGTTGCAGATCCTGTCTCGGCGCACCAAAAACAACCCCGTGCTCATCGGGGAGCCGGGCGTCGGGAAGACGGCTATCGTGGAGGGCATCGCGCACCGGATCGCGCAAGGGGACGTGCCCGAAAGCCTGCGCTCCAAGCGGATCCTGGCCCTGGACATGGGGGCGCTCATCGCGGGCGCCAAGTACCGAGGGGAGTTCGAGGAGCGACTCAAGGCCGTCGTAAAGGAGGTCGTCGACTCGCAGGGCGAGATCATTCTTTTCATCGACGAGATCCACACCGTCGTGGGCGCCGGGGCGGCGGAGGGGGCTATGGACGCGGCCAACATCCTCAAGCCCCCCTTGGCGCGCGGGGAGCTGCGCACGATCGGGGCCACGACGGTTGATGAGTACCGCAAGCACATCGAGAAGGACCCCGCCCTGGAGCGCCGCTTTCAACCCGTCTGGGTTGACGAGCCCAGCCCGGAGGAGGCCATCTCCATCCTGCGCGGCCTCAAGGAGCGCTACGAAACGCATCACGGGGTGCGCATCACGGACGCCGCCATCGTGGCCGCCGTGGAGCTATCGGTGCGCTACATTCCGGATCGCTTTCTGCCCGATAAGGCGATCGACCTGATCGACGAGGCCGCCGCGCGGCTGCGCCTAGAGGTGGAATCCATGCCGGAGAAGTTGGACCAGATCGAGCGCGAAATCCGGCAGCTGGAGATCGAACGCGAGGCCATCCGGCGTGAGAAGGACAGCAGCAAGCTGGCCTCTATTGAGGAGAAACTGGCCAACCTGCAGGAGGAGCGCAACCGGCTCCGCATCCAGTGGCAGGCTGAGCGCGAGGTCATCGGCGAGATCCGCCGGCTCAAAGAGGCCATCGAAGAGGCCAAGTTCGAGGCCGAGCGCGCCGAGCGCGAAGGCGATTACGGGCGGGCGGCCGAGCTCAAGTACGGCCGCATTCCGGAGCTGACGCGCGCCCTAGAGGGGGCGCAAACCCGACTGCGCCAGCTGCAACAAGACCACCCCATGCTGAAAGAGGAGGTCGATGCCGAGGACATCGCGGAGATCGTCTCCCGCTGGACCGGCATCCCCGTGCAGCGCATGCTGGAATCCGAGCGCGAAAAGCTCCTGCGCATGGAGGAGGCCCTGCGGGAGCGCGTGGTGGGGCAAGAGGAGGCGATCCGGGTCGTATCGGACGCCGTGCGGCGGGCCCGCGCCGGGCTGCAAGATCCGAATCGGCCCATCGGCTCCTTCATCTTTCTGGGCACCACCGGGGTGGGCAAGACGGAGCTAGCCCGGGCGCTGGCGGAGTTTCTGTTCAACGACGAAAACGCCATGATCCGCATCGACATGTCCGAGTACCAAGAGCGCCACACCGTAAGCCGCCTCATTGGCGCCCCCCCGGGCTACGTGGGCTACGAGGAGGGGGGTCAGCTGACCGAGGCCGTGCGGCGCCGGCCGTACTCGGTCGTGCTCTTCGATGAGATCGAAAAGGCCCATCCGGAGGTCTTCAACGTCCTGCTACAGGTGCTCGACGATGGACGCCTGACGGACGCCAAAGGCCGCACGGTGAACTTTAAAAACACGATCATCATCATGACCTCCAACCTGGGCTCCCATTTGATCCTGCAGAAGATGGAGCGCCTGGGGGGCGAGCTGAGTGAGGCCCAGTTTGAGGAGTTGCGCGAGCAGCTGATGGCCTTGCTCAAGCAACAGCTGCGTCCCGAATTCCTAAACCGCATCGACGAGATCGTGGTCTTTCGTCCCCTAGGCCGCGACAAGATCCGTCGGATCGTGGAGATCCAGTTCCGGCGCATTCAGGCATGGACCTGGCAGCATAACCGGATCCGGCTGGAGCTAACGGATGCGGCCAAGGATTGGCTAGGCGAGCTCGGCTATGATCCGGTCTTCGGCGCCCGACCGCTAAAGCGCGTGCTGCAACGGGAGCTGACGAACGTCTTGGCCCGCCATCTGCTGGCCGGAGACTTTCGCCCAGGCGATGTGGTGCGCATCGATCGAGGCCCCGACGGACTACGCTTTGCGCTCATCGCCCGGGAAGCCGAAGTGGAGATCCTCCCCGAATAGACCCAAGACCTATCGGCACGCCCCGAGCCCCCAAGCTCGGGGCGTTTCGTTTTTAGGAGGGTAGAAAGGTAAACCACACGCGCACTTTCTGCTCATGTCGCAAATAGGAAACTTCAATTTGCAAATAATCGTGCTGATTTCAGCCTCCGGCAGGGCGTTTGCGGACAAGCGAGCCGTTCGGAAACAAATATTGACGCAACATGCCCTGCTTTTTTACCCTCCGAACGGGCCGAATCGGGGTTGTGCTGGCCTGTGCGCTCCTTTCCACCCCCCCCTCGGTTTCGGCCCAACAGATAGCGCTTCGTGTTCGGCTCTTGAGCGACCAGCCGGTGCGCGCGATAACCGTCTATAGCCACCGGGAAGGACTGCGGATCTACGCGCCTGGCCGTCAGGAGCGGTTGGCCCTCGTGCCGGCTCGTCAGCGGATCACGTTGGCTGTAGGACGATCGCCGGCCCTGGAGCGAGCCGGCGATCGGATTTGGATCCGGACTAACCCCTTGGATACGCTCACGCTTGAGCATGCCGGCGTGCGCCGCGCTTATCGAGGGGAAATAGAGGTGCAGGCGCGCTCGGACGGCTCCTTGTGGGTGATCAACATTGTGGACCTAGAGGATTACATAGCAAGCGTTGTGGGCGCGGAGATGCCCTTTTCGGAACTGGAGGCGCTTAAGGCGCAGGCCGTCTTGGCGCGCACCTACGCAGTGGCCACCCTACATCGGTTTCTCTCGTTGGGCTATCACATCGAAGATCACCAGTTTAGTCAGCTCTACTTGGGCCTGGCCACCGAGCGCCCGCTTGCGCGCCGGGCCGCCCTGGAGACTTATGGGGAATTGCTCACCTACGAGGGCCGTCCCATCGAGGCCGTATACGCCTCCACCTGTGGGGGCCACACGGCGGCTAATGAGGAGGCCTGGCCAGCAAAAGCGCTGCCGTATCTACGGCCCCTGCCCGACCCTTTCTGCGAACACTCTCCGCATGCGCGCTGGCGCACTGTTCTGACTAAGGAGGCCCTCCTGGGGGCTTTGGAACGCGCCCTTAAGCGGCGCATCACCGACGTAGGCCCGTTCGAATACGGCCCCAGCGGACGGGTGGTAAGCGTATGGCTACAAGGACCGGAACCCATGCGCCTAAGCGGAACACAGTTCCGCACGCTCGTAAGCGATGCTTTCGGCTGGAGAGCGCTTCGCAGCACGCGCTTTATCTTCAGCTTTCAAGCTCGGGAAGTGCATATAGAAGGCAATGGGCTCGGTCATGGAGTCGGCCTTTGTCAGTACGGCGCTCAGGGCCGGGCCCGGACCGGGCAGAACTACAAACAAATCCTTGAGGCCTATTACCCCGGCACCCGCTTAGTATCCCTTTTCAGCTCCGCTCCCCTAGCGGCCCACCGCCCCTAAGAGATAGATCCCCTAGGGGAGGAAATCTTGGTTTGCCCGGAAGCAGGCAAGGCTTGCCGGGCTATCCTCTCTAGCCCCTCTTTAGCGGGACCCCGAACATCCCTTTAGGTGATGACAGGGACGTCGGAGTATGTATGAAAAGTTGCACAAAGATTGGGATCAGTTGTAGCTTTATTTTCCTCCTTGAGAGAGGGTAGCGGCATGCGCGCCTCGCTATATTGGGCCTGCCGGAGCTTTCGGCACCCTGGCCCGCTACGCGCTCAGCGGCTGGCTAAAACAGATCGGCAACGGCGTATTCCCTTGGTGGACGCTTGCGGTCCAACGTGCTAGGGTCTTGCTCCTTGGGTTTCCTCTGAGGCCTTGTATGAGGACCGCGTACCTTTTTCGATCGAACGACGCAGCGCTTCCGCTATCGGTTTTCTTAGATTTGAGTCGAGACACAGGACATCTGTTCAAAAACACCGCCATCTAGCTGAGTCCGCCCAAGCAAGGATATGGAAAGCTGGCTGCTGAGCGAACTTGAGCGGCGGGTGCGCCGACGTTTCCCGGATCTGGCCGCTGTGGGGAGGGCTTGTGAGCGATATCGAAACACGGGGGATGAGCGGCTGCGGGCGGATCTTTGGGAGTGGACATACTACTGGATCGTGCGGTTTTTCGCTTCGCGTCTGGACCGAACGGCCTGGCCTTCGCAGCTGGAGGCGATGATCGATGCAGCCCTTGAGCGCGTCCGCCGGGGGTTCGCTCAGCTCCGCTATCCCCAGGCCTACCCCGCGTGGGTGAACCGGATTTGCTTGAACGTCTGGTACTCGGCTCATAGGAGTCCCGAGCGCCTCCCTGAGCCCTTATATCCCGAAGAAAGGGATATGCCCATAGAGGAACCTGAACGAGACCAGCAGTTTGATGAGACGGAGGTGCTCAAGGTGCTGGCCGAGCTGATTGAGGCCTTGCCCCCTCTGCAGCGTGAAATCGCGCGTTTGCACGTGTACTACGGCTACGGGCTAAAGGAGATCGCAGAGCGGCTGCGGATGCTGCCTGGGACCGTGCGGGTCTACTGGCACCGTATTGTGCAGCATTTACGCCGGCATCCCCGGCTTAGACCCTGGCTCGAGGAGGGCTGGACGCCTTAAGATGGTGCCCGGAGCGGGATTCGAACCCGCACGGCCCTTTTCGGGCCAAGGGATTTTAAGTCCCTCGCGTCTACCTTTCCGCCATCCGGGCCTTTGAAGCAAATTAGGGCCTTGCCGCAGGGAAGCGCAATCCATGCCGGAGCCGCAGGAGAAAATCCCCTTGGAACCTGGCGATGTGGTGGTGCGCTGGATGGAGTTAGACAGCTGGCGTGCAGCCGGTCCGGAGCGAACGCGCTACGAGTGGCAAGTCGAACGCTATGAGGCCGATCGGCAGCTGGCGCACGTGCGCCGGGGGCAAGAGCGGCGCAGCTTTCCGGTTCGGCTTTTGGCCTACGTAGGGCGCGCACACGATACCTAAAAGCGCACGTTGAGCTCGAGACGATGGCCCAAAAGCCCGACGGGCTCTTGCCAACCCATGGCGTATCCCGCCTCCAGGGTGAGCTCGCCCACAAGACGGCGCACGGCAAATCCAGCCCCAGGTCGCCAGCCCGTCGCGTCCCCCTGCAGCCCGGCTCGCAACAGCAGGGCGTCGCGCCAGGCGTACTCCAGACCCCCCGACCATCGGCTCGTCCAAAGGCGCTCCGTCTGCCGGCGTTGCAGGATTATGGGCGCACCCCCGCGGATCTCCACCTGGTTTAGCCGTCGCTCGGCCGTGTAGGCCCGCACCTCTAGCTCTCCGGTGGCCATCCAAGGACCCCAGGAACGCGCCGAGCCGAGGCGTATGCGCAACGGAAAGCGATCCGTGCTTGCGGCGCCCTCCGCCCCGTACAGGGCGGCCGTATCCCAACTGTAGCGGGCCAACAGGTCCGCCACGGAAACGCCCAGATACCAGTTTGGATGCAGCTCCAGCAACAACCCCACGTCCACGCCCAACGTGGTGGGGGCCGAAAGGGCGGGATGCAGCTGGCTGCGGTTGAAGCTGAAACCGACACCAAAGGCCGCCCGAGGACCCATGCGGTATCCGAAGCCGAAGTGCAGACGTTGCTCGGCCGCGTGCAGCCAACCCGTATGATAGCCGCTTGCGTCGCGCCCATCGATACGCCCTACGCCGGCTTGCACGATCCCGACCGTAACGCCAGCTGAGGGCCGAAGCGGGGCCTGAAACGAAACCCCCATCAGTTGCCGGTCCAGAGCCAAAAGGGCCGCAAAGGCCTGCACGCTCTGTGCGGGGCTCCAAGGCAGGAGCGCGGGATTGTGCGGGCCGGATACCGTTCCCCACGGTACGGCCACAAGAGCATCGCCCAGAGCCAGGGCGCGCGCACTCCAGCTAAGCCGCACAAAGGCCCCGGGCGCGCCTGCATCTTGGGCGGCGGTCGGATGAGCACAGAGTAGAAATCCAAGCGCAAAAGCGCCCAAACGCATAGGCCCTCACTCCAGCAGCAGGATCTTGCCTCGGAACGTTCCAGAGGGGGTCTCGACCACGTAGAAGTACACCCCGTTGGCCAGGCGCCGGCCCTTGGCGTCTTGTCCGTCCCAGGGCACTTCGTGCGTGCCGGCCGGCAGCGGTTCGGCCCGTCGCAGGGTGGCCACGAGATTCAGGGCGTAGTCGTAGATGCGCACCGTCACGGGACCAGAACGGGATAAAGCGAACCGGATCCGACACCAGCCATCCCTGCGCGGGGCAAAGGGGTTGGGGTAGGCATAGGTCTCCACCTCGGGCATGCGGGGATCGGGGTTCATCGGCCGCAGCGGGACCTCTACACGCCACAGATCCCAAGTGCGCCCGCCGTCTGCGGAACGCAGCAGACCGTCGCTTGTGCCCACCCAGAGAAGCGAATCTTGAACGGCCACCGCGTAGGCGATCCAATCTGGCCGCAGAGCCCCTCCGGAGCGCAACGCAGGCTGTCGGATGTGTTGCCAGCTGAACCCGTCATCAGAATAAAAGAGCCCGTTTGCCCCGGCCGCCCAGATGCGCCTTCCCTGAAAGGCGACTTGGTATAGGCGCTCGCCCCACAGCAGGGAACGCCACGTGCGGCCGTCGTCGGCGCTCACACACAGAGCGAAGTGCTCCTCGGACTGCGCCGGCCAGGTGATCGCCCACAGTCGGCTCTGCTCCCCAAGGGGCTGCTCGTGGATGCCGATGATCCAATTTCCGGCCAGCGCGCCCGGGGCGCGGCTTGCCCGGATCGCGCGCCAGCTTCGACCGCCGTCTTCGGAGCGATGCAAGCCGCCGGCCGTGCCGGCCCAGACGACGCCGCGCCGATCTACGAAAACGGAAAAGCCCAGAAAATTGAAGTCCCGGCGCGGATCAAGCACGAACGCGTACGGCTCATCGGGCCGGATGGCGCTGAGCTCCTGCGGCGGAAGCACGATGCGCTCCCAGGTGCGCCCCATGTCTCGGGAGCGCCGGATGCCCGAGGCCCAACCGGCCACCCACAGCTGACCGTGCCGGTAGTGCAGGTCATAGACCACGCTCTGCTCGGGCGCGATCACGGGCACGGCTCGAATGCGGCTTCGGCCGTACAGGATGACCGTGTCGGTGGCCGCATCCAGCTGCGGAGGGCGAAACGTCCAGCTGCGCCCTCGGTCTACGGAGTAGACAAAACCGATGGCCGTGGGCACGAACTCAACGCGGCCGCCCAGCTCCATGCGCCGGCTGTAGCCGATAGAGGCCCAGATCGTATCGCCCTCGACGTGCAGCGCGTAGACCGTGCCGCGGCCGTTGTACAGGGAATCGGCGCGGGCCAACCTCCAGCTGCGCCCACCGTCGGCCGTGTAGGCGAGCTTGGGGCTTGTCCAGAGCACCGGACCCTGTACGGCTAGATGCGTAACGGCGTTGCGCGTAATACCGGCCAGAAGCGAATCCCCTCCGCCTCGCGTTGGGGATGGGGCCTGCCCGTAAGCCGAGGCGGCCCCCCAAAGCCCGAAACACAACGCAAGCAGCCGCCTCATGGTATGAGCTCGATTACGTGCAAGCGGGGTTCGCTGCGCAGACCGGCCCGGTCGACGGCGTAGAACGTAAAGGAGTACCGACCCGGCGCGTTGGCGCTCGATACGGACAGCCGACGCGTATAGAGGCCGTCTCCGGCGCGTTGGTCTCCTGTTTCGTTTACCCGACCATCGTCGTAGAGGTCGATTTCCTGTCCAGTCGGGGTGACCAGGTA
Source organism: Bacteroidota bacterium (assembly GCA_025059945.1). Classification (NCBI taxonomy): domain Bacteria; kingdom Pseudomonadati; phylum Bacteroidota; species Bacteroidota bacterium. The sequence continues at coordinate 229,042 of JANXDC010000015.1, read as the reverse complement.
GACACGCGCGATCGTCTCCGGCCCGTCTGGATCTTCGACCCAAGCGGCCACCTCGAAAAACCGGCTTCCCTGAGCGGGGATGCGCACCTCCGAGGGCGCACGTACCTCAAGAATTCGAGGCGGGCTGCCCGTGGCCCGCACCAAGAGCTCCACGCGGGGGATGTTCGTAACCCGGTTGCGCCGATCCCGGGCTTGCGCGTAGACCGTGTACTGGCCCACGGCCCCGCGCGCCAGGCGCAACAGGAGCTCCCCCGCGTAGCGATCTTGGCCGACCCGGGTGAGCTCCGCCTCAGCCGAGACGGCCTCCTGATAGGGATCGCGGCACCAGACCCGCACGTCCTGCAGGTTGCCATCCGGATCGCGAATGTCGGCCTCCACGCGCAACGTGACCGTTACGCGGCCGTCTGGGCCCGGCGGCAGCGGATCCAGAAGCACCTCCTGCGGGCTGACCGAAAGGCGCACGATCTCAGGGGCGCGCCCGAGATCGGATACCAATAGGGTCTCGCATCCGGCAAGCCAGAGCGCGCATCCCAAGCCGATCCGAGTCCACATAATTAGCCTTTGTTTGGGATCGGTAAGATTTCACCAAGGCGCCATACCAAACAAGACGCATACCGACATAGACGTCCGTTTTGTACCTTTGTGCGGGCTTCAAGAGCACGGATTCAGCTCCTCGCCATGGAGCGCCTTCTGCTGCGCCGGGTCCGGATTGTGGACGTAGAGCGCGGAACCATCAGCGCGCCCATGGATGTGTTTTTAGCCGAGGGGCGGATCGCGGGCCTGGGTCCGGCGCTAGAGGTCCCCTCCGATACCCCAGAACGGGACTTCGAGGGGCGGGCCTACGTATCCATTGGCTGGATGGACATGCACGTGCATCTCCGAGAGCCGGGTCAGGAGCACAAGGAGACCATCGCGACCGGCTGTCGGGCGGCCACCTTCGGGGGCTTTACGGCCCTAGCCTGCATGCCGAACACCATCCCGCCACTGCATACCCGCGACGCGATCGAGTTTGTCTACCGCCGAGCCGCTTACGAGGCCGTAGACGTTTATCCGATCGGCTGCGTCTCCAAAAACCGAGAGGGGCGTGAGCTGGCCGAACTGTGGGATCTGGCGCAGGCCGGCGCGGTGGCCTTCTCCGACGATGGGGCTCCGATCTGGCATGCCGGCCTCATGCGCCGGGCCCTGGAGTATGCGCGCATGCTCGGACGGCCGATCATCAATCATATGGAGGAGCCCGCGCTCAGCGCCGACGGCGTCATGCACGAAGGCGCCGTCTCGACGCGGCTGGGGCTCAAAGGGATCCCCGCCGAGGCCGAGACCGCGATGCTGGCGCGCGATCTGGAGCTGGCCGCTCGAACCGGGGGCCACCTGCACGTGGCGCATCTTTCCACGGCGCGCGGGGTGGAGCTGGTGCGCCGCGCCAAGGCCGAGGGGGTGCCCGTGACGGCAGAGGTCTGCCCGCATCACATCGCCCTCACGGACGAGGCTGTGGCCGAACGCGCCTACGATCCCAACACGAAGATGAACCCGCCTCTGCGCACGGCTCAGGATGTGGCCGCCCTGAAGGCGGGGCTGGTCGATGGCACGATCGACGTCATCGCCACCGATCACGCCCCGCATGCGCCCGAAGAGAAGGAAGTCGAATTTTCGGCCGCGCCCTTCGGGATCATCGGTTTGGAGACGGCTTGGGGCTTGATCGTGCGCGAGCTCATACGTCCGGGGGTGCTGAGCCTTGTGGAGGCCCTGCGCAAGATCACAATCGCCCCACGCCGCATCCTGAACCTGCCCATACCGCGCATAGCCGTGGCGGAGCCCGCCTGCCTGACGGTTTTCGACATCGAGACCACGTGGACCGTAGAGCCCCGTCATATCCGATCCCGATCCCGCAACACGCCGTTTATCGGGCAGAGCCTTGTGGGTCGTGCCTGGGCCATCTACAATCGAGGTCAGTGGATAGAGGAACACCCCTAGACGGGAAAAACCAGCATGAGCGCGCTGAAGCGCACCCCGCTACATGCGCATCACCTCAGGGCCGGGGCCAAGATGGTCCCCTTTGGCGGCTTTGAGATGCCTTTGCAGTACACGAGCATAGTGGAAGAGCACCGAGCCGTCCGGGAGCGGGCCGGGCTATTTGACGTCTCGCACATGGGGGAGATCTTGGTTCGCGGGCCCCGGGCTTCGGCCTTTTTGCAGGAGCTCACCACAAACGACGTAAGCCGTCTTGCAGACGGCAAGGCCCAGTACAGCCTGTTGTGTCGGGAAGACGGCGGGATCGTGGACGATCTGCTCGTATTTCGCATTTCGGAATCCGAGTACCTGCTCGTGGTCAACGCGGCCAACACGACCAAGGACTGGGCCCACCTTGCGGCGCATAACCGAGTGGGCGCGGAGCTGGTGGACGTATCCGAGGAGACGGCCCTCTTGGCCCTGCAGGGCCCGCTTTCGGAGGCGATCCTCAGCCGGCTTTTGCCCGACCTGGACGTGAGCGCGATCCCACATTATCGGTTTCGCGTCCTGGAGGACGGTCGATTCCTGGGATGCCGCCGCGCGCTCCTTTCGGCTACGGGCTATACAGGAGAGCGAGGTTTTGAGCTGTTCGTGGAGTCCGACCGAGCCCCGGCCGTGTGGGAGGCCCTTTGGGAAGTCGGAAGCGAGCTCGGGCTTGCGCTCTGCGGGCTGGGGGCGCGCGACACGCTGCGACTCGAGATGGGCTACTGCTTGTACGGAAACGACATCACCGAACAGACCCACCCGTATGAGGCGGGACTGGGCTGGGTCGTAAAGCTCGAGAAGGGGCCCTTTGTGGGGCGCGAAGCCCTGGCGCGTATCCGGACCGAGGGCGTTCGGCGGCGGCTTGTGGGGTTTCGGCTCGAAAAGCCCAACGTGCCCCGAAGGGAATACGCGATCGTAGACCCCGAGGACGGCCGCAACATCGGAACGGTGACCAGCGGCACCTACTCCCCCAGCCTAGATCAGGGCATCGGAATGGGCTATGTGCCCGTAGAGTACAGCCAAAGCGGAAGCCGCATTGGGATCGCCATTCGAGGCCGAATCGCCTCCGCGGAGGTCGTCACCCCTCCTTTTGTGCCGCGTAAACCCCTATGATGCGGCTTGTCGATACGCATTGCCATTTGTATTGGGCGGATTTCGCCCCAGATCGGGATGCGGTGTTGGAACGCGCCCGTCAGGCCGGCGTGGAGGCGATCCTGCAGGCGGCCACCAACGTCGAGACGACGCGCGCGGCCGTTGAATTGGCCGAAGCCCATCCTAAGGCGCTCTGGGCCATGGCGGCCATACATCCCTCGGAAGCGCCGAAGACCTCCGAGGAAGACCTGGCCCGGATTGCGGAACTAGCCCGCCATCCGCGCGTGGTGGCCATCGGGGAGTCGGGGCTGGATTATCATTGGGGTCGCGCCTTCGCGGCTCAACAGGAGGCCTTTTTTCGAGAGCACATCCGGCTGGCCTTGACCTTAGATAAGCCCTTGGTGATCCACAATCGGCAGGCGCACGAGGACCTGTTGCGGATTTTGCGCCAGGAGGCGCGATCGGGGCTGCGGGGCGTTTTGCATTGCTTCTCCGGCGATGAAGCCTTCGCCCGGGAGGCGATCCGGTTGGGCTTCTTGCTGGGCATCGGAGGCGTGCTCACGTTCAAAAACAGTTCCCTTGCTCGTGTGGTGCGCGCTGTGGGCCTGGAGCACCTTGTGCTGGAGACCGACGCCCCGTTTTTGGCCCCCGTGCCGTATCGGGGCAAGCGTAACGAGCCGGCCTATTTGGTCCCCATCTGCGCCCGTCTGGCCGAGGTCTTAGAGCAGCCAATCTCGACGGTGGCGCATCGCACCAGCGAAAACGCGCGCCGGCTCTTTGGGCTGCCCCCGTTGGATCTGGCTGCATCCGCGGCCGCTACCTAACTTAGCTCCTCACCCCTATGCCGGAGCCCAGTAGCATCTTCGATATGATCGGCCCCATCATGGTGGGACCCTCTAGCTCCCATACGGCCGCCGTGGTGCGCATCGGCTACGTGGCCCGCCGGCTATTGGGACAACAGCCGGAGGAGGCGCTGGTGACCTTTTACAACTCCTTCGCTACCACCTACCAAGGGCACGGATCCGACCGGGCCGTTGTGGCCGGACTGCTCGGCATGGCCCCGGATGATGAACGCATCCCGCAATCGCTGACGATAGCCGCCGAAGCGGGCCTGCGCCTCGCGTTTCGCCCCGTGGCCGGTGCGCTCACCCTGCATCCCAACACGGTGCGGCTACAGCTGCGCGCTCCCGACGGACAGAGCCTGGATCTGTACGGCGTCAGCCGCGGCGGGGGGCTGATCTCCATCATCGAGCTAGACGGGTTTCAGGTGAACTTCTCGGCCCAACTTCCCACGCTCGTTATCGACGCAGACGACGTCAAAGGTTCGATCGCGATCATCTCGACCGTGATCGCCAACGACGGGGTCAACATCGCCACCATGCACGTGGCCCGTAAGGCCAAGGCGGAGTTGGCCAAGATGGTGATCGAGATGGATCAGCCCCTCTCGGAAGTCCCCCTGGCTTATCTGCGCTATCTGCCCTGGGTGCACCGCGTCATAGCCCTAGAGCCCGTTCCGTAGGTTGTCCTTCAGCGTCCCAACGCGTTATCTTTTCTTTGGAGAGGTGCCGGAGCGGTCGAACGGGCTCGCCTGGAGAGCGAGTGTACCCCAAAAGGGTACCGTGGGTTCGAATCCCACCCTCTCCGCACTTACCGGGCGGGATTAAAAGCCCGCTTTTTTGTTTTCGGCCGAGCACGAACGTTAATCGCCCTTTTCATGGTTTAAAGGGGTGGCCGAAAAGCGAACGGAAGAACCTATGGCCTATCCGAGCCTGCGCGCTTTTCTGGAGCGCCTAGAAGCCGAAGGCGAGCTCGTGCGGATTCGGGAGCGGATAAGCCCGCATCTGGAGATCACGGAGATCGTGGATCGGGTGGTCAAGTCCGGCGGGCCCGCTTTGCTGTTCGAAAACACGGGCACCGAGTTTCCGCTTGCGATTAACCTTTTCGGTAGTTACCGGCGTATGTGCCTGGCCTTGGGGGTGGAGAGCCTGGACCAGATCCACGATGAGCTTATGGACCTGCTCTCCTTTACCCCGCCGGGCACGTTGCTGGACAAACTGCGCCTGGTGCCCAAATACGGCCGTCTGGCCCGCTACCTGCCTCGGATCGTCACTCGGGGGCCCTGTCAAGAGGTTACGATGGAACCTCCTGACCTGCTGCAGCTTCCCGTGATGACCTGCTGGCCTGAAGACGGCGGGCCGTTTCTGACTCTGCCCATCATCCACACCCAAGATCCCGAAACGGGCGTGCGGAATGTGGGCCTGTATCGCATGCAGGTGTACGACGGGCGCACGACCGGCATGCACTGGCACCGGCATAAGGTCTCGGCCCGGCATTTTCGGCGCTATCAAGAACGCAACATGCGCATGCCCGTGGCCGTGGCCTTAGGCGGGGATCCCGTCTACACGTACTGCGCCACGGCCCCCCTGCCGGACGGGATAGACGAGTACATCCTGGCCGGGTTTCTGCGGCGAAAGCCCGTTGAGCTGGTCCGCTGCCGCACCATCCCGGCTTACGTGCCCGCCGACGCCGATATCGTAATCGAGGGCTATGTTGACCCCCAAGAGCCCTTCCGGCTGGAGGGCCCCTTTGGAGACCACACCGGATACTACTCGCTTCCGGACTACTATCCGGTCTTTCACGTGACCTGCATCACGCACCGACGGGGTGCGATCTACCCCTCGACGATCGTGGGCATCCCCCCGCAAGAGGATGCCTACCTGGGCAAGGCCACGGAGCGCATCTTCCTGGCCCCGATTCGCAAGACGCTCTTGCCGGAAATGCTGGACATGAACCTCCCCCTAGAGGGGGTCTTTCACAACCTGGCGATCGTAAAAGTCCAGAAGGAGTACCCCGGACACGCCCATCGGGTCATGCACACCGTCTTGGGCGCCGGGCAGATGATGTTCACCAAGCTCCTGGTCATCACCGACCAGGGGGCCGATATCCAGAACCTGGCCGAGTTCATCCCCTATGCGGTTGAGCGCTTCGATCCGGCCCGCGACGCGATCTTCTCCGAAGGCCCGATGGACGTACTGGATCACGCCTGCAGCCGCCCGGCTTTTGGGGGCAAACTCGCCATAGATGTCACCACGAAAACGGAGGAGGAGCTTTCCGGTTACGCGGGTCCTTTGGACGCAGCCGACGTGCGCGGCCAGCCGGCGCCGGTCACGCTTTCGGAACTGCAGGCCCGGCTTCCGGAGGTGCGGGACCTGAATTTCTGCATCCCCTCGCACCGGCCCTTTATGGCTTTCGTGGCCATAGAAAAGCGCAGACCCGGTCATGCGCAAGCAGTGGCAGAAGCCCTGCTGGCGATGCCGGAGTTCGAGCGCACGCGTTTGCTCGTGATCCTGGAGGACGATGTAGACGTGCAGGACGTATCGGAGGCCGTTTGGCGCTTTACGAACAACATCGACCCCAAACGAGACGGCTGGATCGTGCCGGCCCGCGGCCCCGGGCTACCCTCCCGAATGGTCTTCGACGCCACGCGCAAATGGCCCGAAGAGGGCTTCACAAGGCCCTGGCCGAACATCCTGACCATGACTCCCGAGGTGATAGCGCGCATCGATGTGCTCTGGCCCCGCCTGGGTTTGGGGCCGCTGATCCCCAGCCCATCCCGTAAGCACCTTGCCAAAGTCCGCCACCGAGGCGCCGTGGTGGAGCCTTAAGCCATGGAGAAGCGCATCGTGGTGGCCATAACGGGGGCAAGCGGGGCCGTGTACGCGCGTCGGCTTCTGGAACAGCTGGCGAGCATGCGGGACCGGGTGGCGGAAGTAGCGGTGGTCTTCTCCGCCCATGCCCTTGCGGTGTGGCGCGAGGAGCTCGATGAAGCGAGCCTGCGCGCCATCCCCTTTGCCCGCTATGAGCCCACGGACCTTTCGGCGCCGTTTGCCTCGGGCTCTTCGCGCTACACGGACATGGTCGTCGTGCCCTGCTCCATGGGCACACTAGGACGCATCGCCAACGGCGCATCGGATGACCTGATCACGCGCGCCGCAGACGTAATGCTCAAGGAGCGCCGTCGGCTGGTGCTCGTGCCCCGTGATACCCCCTTAAACGCCGTGCACCTGCGGAACATGCTGGCGGTAACCGAAGCGGGGGCCATCGTGCTTCCCGCCTGTCCGTCGTTCTACCACCGCCCGCAAAGCATAGAAGCGCTCGTAGACAGCATCGTGCACCGCATCCTGGACCTCATCGGCCTTCCGTCTCCTGGCGCCTTCCGCTGGGGGGAAGGCCAGCGGACCGTATGAAGCCCACCACGTACGTGAGCACACCGGGCGGGATTTTGACGGCCGAAGGCGTCTGGTTTTACGCCAACGAAGAGGCCCTGCGCGCATACGCCGGACCCGTGCTGGAGCGCGTGCCCCTGGAGCAGGTCTTGGCCGAGGCCAGCACGTGGTACCGCTCCGGCTGGGCCCTGGGCATCGTCTTGTTGCCCTTGTTGCTTTGGAAGCTGCCGTGGTGGGTGGCAACCCTGACGACGCTGGGCCTCTACGTGCTCTGGGAGCTGCTTAAGCCCGCCTGGTACTCCGAAACCCTGGCGCGCGTCTTTTACCACCTCCAACAGCTGTGGCTGCAATTTCTTCTATATCTGATCGTACTCTCGGTCTTGCTGATGACCCAGCAGTGGGCCTCGGCCGCAACGGGGCTAGCCGGCTTTGTGCTATTTCGGTACGGGATCATCGACTGGTTGGCCCGACATCTGCTGGGACCCCTTAAATTGGGGTGGTATCACTTGCCCGAGGCGGATGCCATCTTGCGAGGCCGTCTGCTTCGATACGCCATTCGCCTGGATGTGGCCTTGCCGCATCTAGAGGAGATGCGGCAGCGGATCCTGGAGTTTTGGCAACGTCGATAAGAGCTATGGCGGATTTCCTAAGCACCCTCTTGGATCGCTATCGCGTATCCCAGCCGTATAGAAAGATCGCCGAAAAAGTCGCCGCCGGAGAGCGACTCGGCCCAGCCGAGGGGTTGGCCCTGTACCGGTGTCCGGACGTCTCCTTTCTGGGGGCGCTGGCAAATTTCGTGCGCGAGCGTTTGCACGGAGACTACGCGTATTTCAACCGGAACTTCCACATCGAGCCCACCAACATCTGCATCTTCGACTGCGCTTTCTGCTCCTTCGCCCGCCGGCCGGGCCAGGAAGGAGCTTGGGAGTACGGGCTGGATGAGATCGAGCAAATCGTGCAGCGCTACAAGGACAAGCCCGTCACCGAGGTGCACATCGTAGGCGGCGTGCATCCCAAGCGAGGGGTGGAGTACTACGGGGAGATGCTGCGGCGCATCAAGGCGATCCGGCCGGATCTGCATATCAAGGCTTTTACGGCCGTGGAGATCGCCGTCATGGCCGCCAGATCCCGCATGGGCATCCGAGAGGCTCTGCAGTATCTGCGCTCCTGCGGCCTGGACTCCCTGCCCGGCGGGGGGGCCGAGATCTTTCATCCCGAGGTGCGCGAGCAGATCTGCGACAGCAAAGCCAGCGGCGAACAGTGGCTTGAGATCCACCGGACGGCCCATGAGCTCGGCATCCCCTCCACGTGCACCATGCTCTACGGGCACCTGGAGCGCTACGAGCACCGGATCGATCACTTGGAAAAGCTACGCAACTTGCAGGATGAAACCGGGGGCTTTCAAGCCTTTATCCCGCTTAAGTTCAAACGCGCCAACAACCGACTGAGCCACCTGCGCGAGGTCCCCATGCTGGAGGACCTTAAAAACTACGCGGTCTGTCGGCTGTACCTGGACAACATCCCCCACATAAAGGCGTACTGGCCCATGATCGGCCGGCAGACGGCCCAGATCAGCCTGTCCTTTGGGGTCGATGACGTGGACGGCACGATCGACGATACCACGCGCATTTACGCTATGGCAGGCGGCGAGGAGCATCCGGCCATGACGACAAACCAGTTGATACGCTTGATTCGCCAGGCTGGACGCATCCCGGTCGAACGGGATACGCTGTACCGCGTAATCCGCATCTACACCCAGGACCCCCCTCCGGAACCGGTAGATCTGCCGGTGCTCGCATGAAATATTTCTACATTGTGCGCCACGGGCAAACCGAACCCAACCGACGCAACCTCTTGCAGGGCCGCGGCCTAGACGCCCCCCTAAACGCCAGAGGCCGAGCGCAGGCCGCCCGTCTGGCCGAACGCCTGGCCCAGCAGCCGCTTGAGCTGATCGCCTCTAGCCCCCTGCGCCGGGCTTTGGAGACGGCTCAGATCATCGCCGCCCGCCATCCGGGGGTTCGGGTGCGTCAGTATCCAGGCCTGTCGGAGATGGACTGGGGCCTCTACGAGGGTCGTCTGGTGGATGCGGAGCTAGATGCCATCCTGCGCTCCCTACAGGAAGCTTGGCGTCAAGGGCATGTGGAGCGCGCCCTACCCGGCGGGGAAAGCCCCCTGGATCTGCAGCGCCGGCTTCGGGTCGTGATAGAGGAGCTGCTCGAGGATCCGGCCCAACACATCCTCATCGTGGGCCACGGACGCATGCTGCGTGTGCTCCTGTGCACGCTGTTGGGATGGGGACTAGAGCGCATGGAAGAGATCGCGCACACGAACGGCGCCTTAAACGTACTGCGCTACGGGGCCGGAGGCTTCGAGGCCCTGCTGCTTAACGACACAAGCCATCTGGAGCCCGAGCCAGATCCCATGAGCCGGTATTAGAGCGCATGACCCCTCTTACGGGACACGCCGAAACCCTAACGCGCCTATGCGCCGTGCCTTACCTCAACGCGCAGCCCCTCGTATACGGGCTAACGCGCCAAAGACTGCGGGCGCTGGGCTTGAGCTTAAGCTTTGAGCTGCCGCGCCTCTGCGCCCGCCGGCTTGCACAAAGGCAGGTGCATATCGGGCTCATACCTGCGATCGAATACGCGCGCATCGACGGCCTGGTAATAGCTCCGAACCTGTGCATCGGGGCAAGTTCCGAGGTGCGCACCGTGCTTCTGGTCAGCGAGGTACCGCTAGCCCACATCGAGCGCATCCTGCTTGATTACAGCTCCTCCAGCTCCGCTGCCTTGGTGCGGATCCTCTGTCGTCGAAAATGGGGCATACAACCGGAATTCGTTGAAACCGAACCTGGCTATGAGGCCTATATTGGCGGCCGCAGCGCTGGGTTGATCATCGGCGACCGGGCCTTCGATCATCTGGGACGCTGGCCGCACGTGCGCGATCTGGCCTGGGAATGGGTGAGCTGGACCGGCATGCCCTTCGTTTTCGCGCTCTGGGCGGGCTATCCGGAGCATCTTACCTTCGAGCGGGCTCTGCTCCTGCAAAGCAGCTTGCAAGAGGGCCTGCAAAACCGCGCGCGCATCGCCCGGGCCTGGCAGCGGGAACACGGCGGAGCGTTAGGCCAATACCTGGACTACCTGGAGAACCGCGTGGAATACGAACTAGATCGATCGAAACTAGCGGGGCTACGGCGCTTTTGGGAACTGGCCTGCGAGGAAGGCCTGATTCCAGCCGTTCCGCCGCTGCAGTTTGTCTCGATTGCCAGCCTCGTAACGTGACCATAGCGACTATGAAGGACTGGGTCTCCATATTGGACCGCGCTCTAGACGAAGACCGATTGAGCCTAGAAGAGGGGCTCCTGCTCTACGAACGGGCTCCGTTAAGCGAGCTCATGCTCGCCGCACATGAGCTGCGCATGCGCAAGCATCCGGAACGCGTAGTGACGTGGATCATCGACCGAAATGTCAACTACACAAACGTCTGCAACGCCAACTGCCTGTTTTGCAACTTCTTTCGCCCCCCTCGCCATCCGGAGGGCTACGTGCTGGACGATGAGACGCTGTACCAAAAGATCGAACAGACCATAGCCCTCGGAGGAGACCAGCTCCTGTTGCAGGGGGGGCACAACCCGGAGCTGGGCATCGAGTACTATGAGATGCTTTTTCGCAAGATCAAATCCCGCTTCCCCGATCTTAAGCTGCACGCCCTGGGGCCTCCCGAAGTGATCCACATCACGAAGGTGAGCCGCATCTCGATCGAGGAAGCCCTGCAGCGGCTTATCGCGGCCGGGCTGGATTCTCTGCCCGGAGCCGGGGCCGAAATCCTCTCAGACCGCGTGCGTCGGCTCATCGCCCGAGGCAAATGCAGCACAGCCGAATGGCTGCAGGTGATGCGCACCGCGCACCGACTGGGGCTTCTGACCACAGCCACCATGATGTTCGGCCATGTTGAAAGCGTCGTCGAGCGGCTGCAGCATTTGCTGCTTATCCGGGATCTGCAAGACGAAAAACCAGAAGGGGCGATTGGGTTCATCGCTTTTATCCCCTGGCCGTACCAGGACGTAGGCACCCGATTAAGTCGGGTTTTGGGGGTGCGTAACCAGGTAACGGCCGCTGAATACTTACGGGTGCTCGCCATAAGCCGCCTTATGCTTCCGAACATCCCCAATATTCAAGCCTCTTGGCTTACGGTGGGGCCCGAGGTCGCCCAACTGGCCCTTTATGGGGGCGCCAACGATCTGGGCTCGATCATGATCGAGGAAAACGTGGTCTCGGCGGCCGGAGCGTCTTACCGCATGGACGCCGAAGCAATACAGCGCTGCATTCTGGAGGCGGGCTTTACGCCTCGGCTACGCGACCAACGGTACCGCTACCGGCCGGCCCCACCTGGGGTGCCCATCTTAGACGGCACAGCGCCGCCCCAATCACCCCTGGCATTTGGAAGCGCCGTCCAAGAGGCGTAATTTTGCGACGTCGCTTGTCCGTGCTTGAGTCGGCAGACCCGCGCAGAGGCCACGCTATGGAGACGCCCCCCAAGTCCCCTTACTCGGCCGAGGAACTGGAGCATTTCCGCCGCATCATTCTCGAGAAGATGCGCCAAGTGCAGGCGGACATCCAGTACCTCGAGGAGCAGATCCGCGATAACCTGGAAAACCGCAACGGAGAGGGGCGATTGGCCTCTTCCCCCGACGAGGTCACCCACAACCCGGATAGCGAACTGGAGCAGGCCTACCTGCTGCACGACCGCGAAGTCAAATTTTTGCGCTATCTGGAGCGCGCCCTGCTGCGGATCCAAGAAGGCACCTATGGCGTCTGCCGCCAGTGCGGCCGCCCCATCCCCAAAGAGCGCCTGGAGATCGTGCCCCACACGACGATCTGCATCGACTGCAAACGCAAGCAAGGCTGATATCCCCCTCCTGCCTCGATGGTGCGCTTTGAGCTCGTGGCCACCGATCCGGCTTCACGCGCCCGGGCCGGCTGGCTGCACACGGGACACGGTTCGGTGCCCACGCCGATGTTTATGCCTGTGGGCACCCGCGCTTCGGTGCGGGCCGTGCCCCAACAGGTCTTGGAGCGGGAACTGGAAGCGCCGATCCTGCTGGGCAACACCTATCATCTTTACCTGCGCCCCGGAACGGAAGTCCTAGCGCAGGCTGGTGGGCTGCATCGCTTTATGGCCTGGCCGCGGGCGATCCTCACCGATAGCGGGGGATATCAGATCTTCAGCCTATCGGGCCTGCGCCGGATCACGGACGACGGCGTGGTCTTCCGCAACCATATCGACGGCGCCTACCTGCATTTCTCCCCGGAATCCGTAATAGAAGCGCAACGCACGATCGGCTCGGACGTCATGATGGTCTTGGACGAATGCCCGCCCTGGCCCTGTGAGCATGCCTATATGGCCGAGGCGGTAGCGCGCACCACACGCTGGGCCGAGCGCGCCTGGCGCGCCTGGCGCCAGACAAGCCCCCGTTACGGGCATGATCAGGCCCTGTTCGCCATTGTGCAGGGGGGCACGCATCCGGATCTGCGCCGGCGCTCCGCAGAGCAGCTGTTGAGCTGGGATTTCAGCGGCTACGCCATTGGAGGCCTTTCCGTGGGCGAACCCGCGGAGCTGCTGTACGCCATGACGGAGCTCGTCACGGACATCCTGCCCCCCGATAAACCCCGCTACCTTATGGGCGTGGGCACCCCGGAAAACATCCTAGAGGCCATCGCGCGTGGAGTGGACCTGTTTGATTGCGTGCTACCCACTCGAAACGGCCGCAACGGCATGGTCTTCACCACGGAGGGCATCCTCAACATCCGCAACGCGCGCTGGGCGCGGGACTTTTCCCCCCTGGACCCCGGACTGCAGACCGAGGTGAGCCAGCGCTACAGCAAAGCCTACGTGCGGCATCTGTTCTCCGTAGACGAAATCCTGGGTCTAGAGATCGTCTCCACCCAGAACCTGGCCTTTTATCTGTGGCTGGTTCGGGAGGCCCGCCGGCACATCCTTGAGGGGGATTTCAGCTCCTGGAAGGCCGAAATCCTTCCCCGAATCAGCCGTCGCCTATAAGGGGCGCTTTTTTGACAGAGCCTCCCCAGCCGCTCTATATTCGAAAACCTCGCCGGTGTTGACCGCTACCATGATCGCCTCGCTTCTACGCCCCGAATACGTGCGGGTTCGGGTCTGGTGTCGCACCAAGGTGGAGCTATTGGAGGCGCTTCTGTCGCTCGTCTCCACCCATCCGGCCGTGCTGGATCCAGCGGAGCTGCGGCGAGCGGTGTGGGATCGGGAAGCGATCATGTCAACCGGTGTGGGCAAGGGGCTGGCCATTCCGCATGGGAAAACGCACGCCGTAACCGATAGCGTAGCCTCCTTGATGACGCTCGCTGAACCTGTAGACTATGATGCCTTAGACGGCCAACCGGTGCGCATCGCCTTTCTGCTCGTGGGTCCGGAAAACCAAACAAGCCAGCACATCAAGCTGCTCAGTCGCATCTCCCGGCTCATGAACCATGAGCCCTTCCGGGAACGTCTTTTAAAAGCGCAAACCCCGGAGGAGCTCTGCGCCCTCTTCGCGCAGGAGGAAGAACTGTACTTTCGTCTATAGGCCCGATGCGGTTTCGCTCCGTCAAAGGCACCCACGACATCCTGCCCCAGGAGTCCGCGCGTTGGCAGCACGTTGAGGGCGTTATCCGCTCCTGGGCGGAGCGTTTTGGGTTTCGGGAAATCCGAACCCCGATTCTGGAGCCGTTTGAGCTTATCGCGCGGGGTGTAGGGCAGACGACCGACATCGTCACCAAGGAGATGTTCACCTTGCAGCGGGGTCAGGACCTGTTAGTCCTGCGCCCGGAGATGACGGCGCCCGTTATGCGGGCTTACCTACAACACGGCCTCTACACGCAAGGGGCTGTGCAGAAGTGGTACTACATCGGAGCTATGTTTCGCGCCGAACGCCCTCAGAGGGGACGCCAGCGTCAATTTCACCAATATGGCGCGGAGGTGATCGGCTCACCCGATCCCACAGCAGACGCCGAGGTGATCGCCCTGCAGATGGGCATTCTGGAGGAGTTTGGCCTTCAGGGGCTGCGCCTACGGCTTAACTCGATCGGCGATGAGGCGGCCCGAGCCCGATACCGCGAGGCCCTGCTGGCGTACTTCCGGCCTCTTGCCGATCGGCTAAGCCCCGCCAGCCGAGAGCGGCTGGAACGCAACCCGCTGCGGATCCTAGATTCCAAAGAGCCCCAAGATCAAGAGCTCGCGGCCCGCGCCCCGCGCATTACGGAGTACCTCTCCGAGGGCTGTCGCCAACACTTCGAGCAGCTTAAACGCTATCTGGAGGACCTGGGGATCGCCTATGAAGAGGATCCTCTGCTCGTGCGCGGGCTTGACTACTACAGCCGGACGGCCTTCGAGGTCACAAGCCCCCTGCTAGGCGCCCAGGACGCCCTGGGAGGCGGCGGGCGATATGATGGGCTGGCGAAGGCCCTCGGCGGCCCCCCCACGCCCGGCGTGGGCTTTGCTGGCGGCTTGGAACGCCTGCTCCTGGCTTTAGAGGCCTCCGGCTACCTATTCCCCGCGCCCGCCCGAGCGGAGCTTTACATCGCCGCCACGGGAGCGGAGGCCCGGCGCTGGGCCCTTGTGCGCGCCCAGCGGTGGCGGCGCCAGGAGGGCCTGCGCGTAGAGTACGATTTGCTGGGTCGCAGCATAAAAGCTCAACTGCGCGAAGCCGACCGCATGGGGGCCCGTTTCGTGCTCTTTGTCGGCGATCAAGAGCTGCGTCAAGGGCTCGCCCCTCTGAAGGAACTCGCCTCCGGAGAGCAGACCTGGGTGCCGCTTGATGAGGTGCCGGAATACCTAAGACGGGCCCACGTGTCGAGCCTGAGGACCTAAAGCTGCGCCATGTATCCGCGCATTACGGATCTGCTGTACGACCTATTCGGGTGGCGTAGTCCGATCCCCCTGTATTCGTTTGGGCTGATGGTGGCCGTGGGGATCCTGCTGGCCGCCTACACGACGGCGGCGAATTTCCGCTGGATGCACCGATCCGGCATCCTGCCCGCGATCGCGATTCGGCTGCGCCGCAAGGGGCAAGCTCGATCGGAGCACGCCGTGCGCCCTCCTTCGGAAGTGGTCGGCAATCTTGCCCTCATCGCCGCCGCAACGGGGCTTGTGGGGGCCAAGCTGTTTCATATTTGGGAGTACTGGGATCTATTCCGCGCCCGCCCCTGGGAGATGCTCTTCAGCCCAGGCGGGCTGACCTTCTACGGAGGGCTGATCACGGGGGCGCTTGGGGTCGTGTGGGCGCTTCGCCGGTACCGGATTCCGATCAAGCCGGCGGCTGACGCCATCGCGCCCGGCCTTATGCTCGCCTACGGGGTGGGCCGCATCGGCTGCCACCTGGCCGGAGACGGGGACTGGGGCATTCCGGCCGACCTCGCCGCTAAACCGGACTGGCTGCCCACCTGGTTGTGGGCGGAAACCTATCCCCGCGCCATCGTCGGACCGCCGGAGGTGCCCGTCTACCCCACCCCGCTTTACGAGTTTTTCCTGTGCACCTTGTTCTTCGGCCTGCTATGGGTGCTGCGCAGACATCCCTACCGGTTTGGGTGGCTGTTTTCGCTCTACCTGGTGCTAAACGGCCTGGAGCGGTTTCTGATCGAACAAATTCGGGTCAATCCGCGGTTTTCCTTTTTCGGCTGGCAAGTTACCCAAGCCGAACTGATAGCCCTGCTGCTCATGCTGGGCGGCCTGGTAGGGCTATGGCGTACGTGGCGACGGCGCCCATGAGCGCGCAGCAACAAGACGACAGGCCCATCGTCTTCGGTCGACATCCGGTGCGCGAATGGCTGCTTTCGGGCCGGCGCGCGGAAAAGCTCTACGTGCGGGAGGGCCTGCGCTCCCCTTGGCTTGCCGAACTCGAGGCGTTGGCATCGGCGCAACGCGTGCCTATACAGCGCGTTCCGGGGGCCAGACTGGACAGCCTGACTGGAACGCGCCACCATCAGGGGGTTGCGCTCATAGGAGGCCTTGTGGCCTACTGGGCGCTTGAGACGCTTCTGGAACAGGCTTTCGCACAAGATCCCCGCCCGCTGCTCCTGGTGCTCGATCAGATAGTCGACCCCCATAACGTGGGGGCGATTTTGCGCACCGCGGAGGCGGCCGGAGTACAGGGGGTGATCGTGCCCAAACACGGAGCTGCTCCGATTAGCCCCGCGGTGCTCAAAACTTCGGCCGGGGCGGCCGTCCATCTGGCCATCGCACGCGCTACGAACCTGGTGCGGGCGCTACAGACCCTAAAGCAGGCGGGCTTTTGGGTGATCGGCGCCGATCAGGGAGCCGATCGTCTGCTCTGGGAACAGGATTACTCCGGGCCGACGGCGCTCGTGATCGGCAACGAGGGCAAAGGTATACGGCCCTTGGTGCGCCGCCACTGTGACGCGCTCGTGCGCATCCCCATGCGGGGACAGGTAGCCTCGCTCAACGCCTCGGTGGCGGCCGCGGTGCTGCTGTACGCGGCCCTGGAGGACCGATGGCGTCAGAGCCTCAAGCCATATCCCGCTGCATAGACGCCGCTATGCTTCCCAAGCCCCTAGACTCCCTGGATGCGCCGCAAACCGAAAAGTCGCCCGCGCACCTGCTGATCCGCGGGGCGCGGCAGCATAACCTCAAAAACATCGACCTGGCGCTGCCGCGCAACCGGTTGATCGTCTTCACCGGCCCCTCAGGGAGCGGGAAAAGTTCGCTCGTCTTCGATACGATCTACGCGGAGGGCTACCGCCGCTACACGGAATCCTTAAGCGCCTACGCCCGGCAATTCCTGGAGCGCCTGCCCAAGCCGGACGTGGATGAGATCGAGGGCCTGAGCCCAGCTGTGGCGATCGAACAGAAAAGCGGAGCCCGAAACGCGCGCTCCACGGTCGCCACCATGACGGAGCTTTACGACTATCTGCGCCTGCTCTTTGCCCGCATCGGACGCACGTACTCGCCGATTTCCGGTGAAGAGGTCACCCGCGATACACCGGAGCGCATTCGCGAGCGCTTGCGTCAACAGCTCAAGCCCGGGGATCGCCTTTACGTGGCCTTCCCGGTGCACTTGCGCCCGGGGCAGACCTTGGAGGCCGTGCTGAACCTGTGGCGGGAACGAGGGTTTTACCGGCTTCTGTGCGGCTCCACCTTGATCGACACGGCGCACGAGGCCGTTCCGGCCGACTGGGCTCAAGAGGAGCTGGGGCTCGTGGTGGACCGGCTCACCTGGGAGCCAGAGCTTGAGGAATTTCAGACGCGCTTGGCCGAAGCCATCGAGCTGGCCTACCGAGAGGGCGAGGGACAGGCCTGGATCCGCCTTGTCGACGGACGCACGTTTCGCTTTAGCCAGCACTTCGAGCGGGACGGCATGCGCTTCGAAGAGCCTACGCCTCAGCTTTTCGGCTTCAACAGCCCCTATGGGGCCTGCAAAACATGCCAGGGCTTCGGTCGCGTGCCCGGAATCGATCCCGACAAGGTCATTCCCGACCCTCGGCTCTCCATACGGGAAGGCGCCGTCGCCCCCTGGCGCACGGATAAACACCAGCAGTGGCTGCGCCGCTTAGAACGCTGCGCTCACGAGGTGGGCCTGCCCTTGGATGTGCCGTACTGCGAGCTTACCGAGGCGCAGCGCGATCTGCTCTGGAACGGCTGGCCCGGATTCGAGGGCATAGAGGGTTTCTTCCGGGAGATCCAGAGCCAATTTCACAAAATGCACTACCGCATCTTCTACGCCCGCTTCCGCGGCTACAAGCGGTGCCCCGACTGCCGGGGATATCGGCTCAGGCCGGAGGCGCTCTACGTGCGCGTTGGCGGCCTGCATATCGGCGAAGTGACGGCCCTTTCTATTGGCGAAGCGGAGCGCTTCTTTCGCTCGCTTCGGCTTTCGGACTACGAAGAACAGGTCGCCGGGCAGGTGCTGGCAGAGATCCGGCGCCGGCTCGAATACCTTGTGGCCATCGGGCTCGATTACCTCACGCTCGACCGGTTGGCCATGACGCTCTCCGGGGGCGAAACGCAGCGCATCCACTTGGCCACGGCCCTGGGGGGCGCGCTCGTAGGCGCCATCTACGTGCTCGATGAGCCCTCCATCGGCCTGCATCCGCGCGATACGGAGCGTCTCATCGGCATCCTGCGCCGGCTCCGGGATCAGGGCAACACGGTCTTGGTCGTGGAGCACGACCCGGACATTATCCGAGCCGCAGACGAGATCGTGGAGCTGGGCCCGGGCGCCGGCGAACACGGCGGCCAGATCGTCTTTCAGGGCTCATATAAGGCCCTCTGTCAACACCCCAGCTCCCTGACGGGGGGCTATCTGAGCGGACGGCTGCAGATCCCGGTTCCCCGCCAGCGCCGCCGATGGGAAGACGCCATCGTGCTTTACGGCTGCCGATCGCACAACCTCAAAAACCTCGACGTGACGTTTCCCCTCAACGTGCTGGTCTGCGTCACGGGCCCCAGCGGCTCGGGCAAATCCACCTTGGTGCACCAAACCCTGTATGAGGCCCTCAGACGCCTTAAGGGCGATTACGCCGAAGAAGAGCCCACCACGACGCCTGGCCTCTACAGCCGCATCACGGGACATGAGGCGATCGCGGCCGTAGAACTGGTCGATCAAAGCCCGATCGGCCGCAGCTCCCGATCCAATCCCGTCACCTTTGTAAAAGCCTTCGATCCGATTCGAGAGCTGTACGCGAGCCTTCCGCTGGCGCAGGCGCGGGGCTACACGCCCGGCTTTTTTTCCTTCAACGTAGAAGGTGGCCGCTGCGAAGCCTGCCAAGGCGAGGGATGGCAGCGCATCGAAATGCAATTCCTGGCCGATCTATATCTGCCCTGCGAGGTCTGCCAAGGACGACGCTACAAAGACGAGGTCCTGGACGTGCGCTATCGGGATCGCAGCATCGTAGATGTGCTGGAGATGACGGTGGAAGAGGCCTCGGAGTTCTTCGCCGACCATCGCAAGATCGTTCAGCGCCTGCACCCCCTGCAGGAGGTGGGCCTGGGCTACGTGCGGCTCGGACAGCCTACGCCGACGCTCTCCGGCGGCGAGGCCCAGCGGCTCAAATTGGCCGCTCATCTGGCAGAACCCCATCGGGGTCCGACTCTGTATCTATTTGATGAGCCTACTACGGGGTTACACCTGGATGACGTGCGCCGTCTGCTGGCCTGCTTCGACCGGCTTCTGGAACAGGGGCACTCCGTGGTGGTGATCGAACACAACCTGGAAGTGATCAAATGCGCCGACTACGTGATCGATCTGGGCCCCGGAGGCGGAGCACAAGGCGGCTACCTAGTGGCCACTGGGACCCCAGAGGAAGTGGCCCAGCACCCTGAAAGCCCCACAGGCCCTTACCTGCGGGCCGTTCTGGAACGCGGCCGATCCGATTACACCTCTCCTAACGGGCCCATTCAATAGCCCCCGTCTTTCCTACGAGGCCGCACGCATCGTTATAGAAACCGAACTCAACATAGGCATGAGCGGGCGGCTTGATTTTTTAGTCAGCCAAAAATTAATTTTCGTATAACGAAAAATATGGCTGAGCCCCTATTACGCCAACCCCTTCTGCGTTGGCCCGATGTGCGGGCCCTGCGGCGCCGCGTGCGCTGGATGCGCTATTTCGGTCCGGCTTTCCTGGTCAGCGTCGGCTACATGGACCCAGGCAATTGGGCCACGGACATCGAGGCCGGCAGTCGCTTTGGCTATAGCCTCCTGTGGGTGATTACGCTCTCAAGCCTCATGGCCATTTTTCTGCAGATCTTGGCTGCTAAGTTGGGCTTGGCCACGGGCAAGGATTTGGCCACGTTGTGCCGGGAGCAGTACCGCAGTCCCTGGCGGCAGATCCTGTTTCTGACGGCCGCTTTGGCCATGATGGCGACCGATTTGGCCGAATTCATGGGGGTAGCCTTGGCGCTCAACCTGCTTTTCGGGATCCCGCTGGCCTGGGCCGCCCTGATCACGTTCTTGGACGTGCTGCTCATCTTGTACTTGGAGCGCTTTGGTTTTCGCATCATAGAGCTTGTGATCATCGGCTTTGTGGCCGCAATAGGACTAGCTTACGTCGTAGAGCTCGCCTGGGCGCAACCGGACTGGGGGCAGGTAGCCCGTCATGCCTTTTGGCCGGATGAGCGCATTGGAGCAGCGGAGGCCCTTTTCGTTGCGGTCGGGATCTTGGGGGCCACCGTGATGCCCCACAACTTGTATCTGCACTCCGCCCAGGTGCGCAACCGCCTCGCGGACGGCTTAAAACGGGAGCGTCTGTATCGGTTAAGCGTCTGGGATACGATACTGGCCCTCAACGTAGCTTGGCTCATCAACTCCAGCATTCTCATCGTCTCCTCGGCCGTTTTTCACGAAAACGGGGTCTTGGTCACGGATATCGACCAGGCCTATCGGACCCTGGAGCCGCTTTTAGGCAAGGCAGCGGCCCTGACGTTTGCCCTCGCCCTGCTGGCGAGCGGTATCTCCAGCTCCACCACGGCCACGCTGGCGGGCCAATACGTCTTTCAGGGCTTCTTGCGCCTGGATCGGCTTTCGCCGGCGCTGATCCGGCTCGGCACCCGAACGGCCACGATGCTTCCGGCGCTACTGGCCATCTGGTTGCACGCTCGGCCCATGAGCTTGCTTGTACTCAGCCAGGTGATCCTCTCTTTTCAGCTGCCGTTTGCCGTGATCCCCCTGGTGCGCTTGACCTCACGGCGGGATCTTATGGGCGAGCTCGTAAACAAGACCTGGCAGCAGGTCTTGGGATGGGTTATGGCGGCCTGCATCGTCGGGCTCAACCTCTGGCTTTTGGCCCTGGGCGCTTTAGGACATTGATTGGCGACTGGGGCAGAGCCGATGCTATCTTAAAATACAAAATCACGCTATCGCATAGGCGGCCTATGAGCGTACGCGTGCGCTTTGCGCCCAGTCCTACGGGGTTGTTGCACATCGGGGGATTGCGCACGGCCCTGTACAATTACCTCTTCGCCCGCCATCACGGGGGTCGGTTCATCTTGCGGATCGAGGATACCGACCAAAGCCGCTATGTGGAGGGGGCCGAAGCGGACATCATACGGTCCCTGCGATGGGCCGGTCTGGACTACGACGAAGGCCCCGACGTAGGGGGGCCGTATGGGCCGTATCGGCAGTCGGAGCGTTCGGAGCTATACCGCAGGCATGCGGAGGAGCTCGTGGAGAAGGGCTTCGCCTACTATGCCTTTGATACGCCTGAAGAGCTAGAGGCCATGCGCGAGCGGCTGCAACGGGCCGGCAACCCCTCTCCCAAGTACAACCCCATTACGCGCCTGTCCATGAAGAACTCCCTTACGCTGCCGGAGCAGGAGGTGCGGGAGCGGCTCCGGTCTGGCCAACCTTATGTGATCCGGCTCAAGGTCCCCCGGCACGAGACGATTCGCTTCTACGACGAGATCCGCGGATGGGTCGCCTTTGAGAGCGAGGAGTTGGACGATCAGGTGTTGCTCAAATCTGATGGCCTGCCCACGTATCACCTGGCGAACGTGGTTGACGACCACTACATGGGCATCACGCACGTGATCCGAGGCGAGGAGTGGCTTTCGAGCACGCCGAAGCACATTCTGCTGTATCGCTACTTTGGCTGGGAGCCCCCGAAGATGGCCCATCTGCCCCTGATCCTAAATCCCCAGGGGGGGAAGCTCTCCAAGCGCAGCGCGGCCGAGCTTGGGATCCCCGTAAACGTGCGGGATTACATCGAAGCCGGCTTCCTGCCCGAGGCGGTGGTGAATTTTCTGGCCTTTTTGGGCTGGAATCCGGGAGACGATCGCGAGCTGATGAGTCTGCCGGAGCTCGTCGAAGCTTTCAGCCTGGCGCGGGTGGTCAAGTCGGGAGCCGTTTTTAATTTTGACAAGCTCAAGTGGTATAACCAGCAGTACATTCGGCGCAAGCCCGATTCGGAGCTGGTGGAGGCGGTACGGCGCGAGTTGGAACGGCGCGGCCTGCCCGTTCCCGAGGAGCGCTACCTACGAGGCGTCGTGCAGCTCATGAAGGAACGCGTGGAGTTTATCCACGAATTCGTCACCTTCAGCCGCTATTTCTTCGAAGACCCCACGGAGTACGCCCCTGAAGGCATCCGGAAGCACTGGAAGGAGGACACGCCCGCGCTTCTGAGGGCGTATCTAGAGCGCCTGCAGCGGCTTGCGGAAGAGGCGTTTACGCCCGAACGCGTGGAGGCTGAGCTGCGCGCCCTTGCGACCGAGCACGGGGTGGCGGCGGCGCGCCTGATTCATCCCACAAGGCTTGCGCTAACGGGCATGACCTTCGGACCTGGCCTGTTTGACCTGATGGCCCTTTTGGGCCGAGAACGGTGCCTGCGCCGACTGCGCCGCGCGCTAGAGGCGATCCCGATCCCGGAGCAGCCTGCTACTCCACCGTGATCCAATCTCGTATTTGGGCTAGCTTCTTGGGCCCAATCCCGCGCACGCGCAGCAGATCCTCTACGCGCCTGAAGGGGCCATGTTGCTCCCGGTAGGCCACAATGGCCGCCGCCAGCTTGGGTCCAATCCCCGGAAGCCGCTCCAGCTGCGCTGCCGAGGCCCGGTTAACGGAAATAAGCCGCGCAGGGGGCGCGGTGCTGTTTTGCGGAAAACCGGCCTGGACAAGGCCAGCCGAGGCGAGCTGCTTTTGCGAAGGCGATGCGCTCGATCGGGCCTGAGCCGCCTCAACCCAGCTGCGCCAGCGGGCCTGAAACAGGCTATCCGATGACACAAGCGAGGCGGCCAGCCCAGGATCAGGACGTCGAGTCCAGCGCAGCCCCTCTACAGCCAGGGCGGCGATAAGCACCAAGCCCAGGGCGAGCGCATCCTCGGGTCGCAGCGCCAGAGCGCGCCACAGCCGCTCCCCCCATGAGGCGAAGGACCGCATAGCGTATCTCCTCCTGATTCAGGACTACGAAGCGGCCTCCGACGCAACAGCCGGTTGTGCGCGCGCCACAAGGCGGTTATTTTACGCCCCGTTAGCTTCACGTTTTAGCCATGAAGATCGGCGTGGTTGGGGGTGGCATCGTGGGATTGGCCGCGGCGTACCGGATACAAGAGCGTTTTCCGCGGGCGCAGGTGCTGCTTTTCGAGAAGGAGCCCACGTTGGCCGCTCACCAGTCTGGGCGCAACTCCGGCGTGCTGCATTCGGGAATTTACTATCGGCCTGGATCCCTGAAGGCGATTAACTGTCGCGCAGGCAAACGGGCCCTGGAGGCCTTCTGCGAAGCCGAGGGACTGCCCTTTGAGCGATGCGGCAAAGTGATCGTGGCCACCCATCGCGGCGAGCTAGCTTGGCTGGAGGAGCTACACCGTCGAGGGCAGGCCAACGGCGTAACTTGTCACCGGATCGGACCAGAGCAGCTGCGCCAATTAGAGCCGTACGTGCAAGGGATAGCCGCCCTACATGTACCCGAAACGGGTATCGTGGATTTTCAGGCTGTCTGCCAACGCCTGGCCTTGCGCATCCAGGAACGGGGCGGCCAAGTGCACACAGCCCGAGCTGTGCTGCGGGCCCAGCGCAGCAGCCGAGGATGGGTGCTGCTCACCCCCAAAGGAGAAGTTGAAGTAGATGTTGCGGTGCTCTGCGCCGGCCTCGATGCTGATCGGCTGCTGGAGCGTTTCGGCTATCGAGCGCGGATGCGGATTATCCCGTTTCGGGGTGAATTCTACTGGTTGCGACCGGAATCGAGCTTCCTCTGCCGCAACCTGATTTATCCCGTGCCCGATCCCCGGTTTCCGTTTGCGGGGGTGCATCTGACGCGCACGCTAACCGGACGCGTCAAATGTGGGCCCAACGCCGTTCTGGCCTTGGCTCGGGAGGGCTACCGGTGGCGGGAAGCGCGGCTTGCGGACATGGCGGATTATCTGCGCTACCCTGGATTTTGGCGCATGGCCGCGCGCTATTGGCGCGTGGGCCTGGAGGAGCTTTGGCGCTCCTGGAGCCGCAATCGGTTCTGTCGAGCCGTACAACGCCTGGTGCCCGCGGTGCGACCGGAGGACCTGATACCTGCTCCGAGCGGGGTGCGCGCTCAGGCCGTTGATCGAAACGGAAGCCTGGTGGACGATTTCGTCTTGGACGCCTACGAGCGGCTGCTGCACGTAGCTAACGCCCCCAGTCCGGCGGCCACCTCAGCGCTTCAGGTTGGCTGGCTTCTCGCGGATTGGCTTGCCAGGAGCGGTTGGCTATCTTAGGAGCCCCAAACTTGGCGAAATCGACGTGGGCTTAAGCCCACCACACGGCGGAACTGACGCGTAAAGGCACTCTGGTCCCCGTATCCGCAGGCAAACGCGATCTGGGCAATCGGCCAGTCGGTCTCTTGCAGCATCCGAACGGCCCGCTCAATCCGAACTTGTACAAGAAGCTGGCGGGGCGTTAAGCCGAAAAGCGCCTTAAGCAGGCGCTCAAAGCGCTCCCGTCGCAGTCCCGCCTGCTGGGCCCAATCGCTGATGCGGATGGGCGCCTCGGGGTGCGCTCGCAGATAAGCCAGGGCATCGGCCAGGGCTGAGTAAACGGGTTCTGCGGGATCAGGGTGCGGCAGATCTCGAGAAAACCCGTATAGGCCCACGATGCGGCCGGCCGAATCGCGTAGGGGAAACTTGTAGGTTAAGCACCATCCCTCCTGACCTTTGGGATACCGATGTAGCTCAAGCTGCCCTTGGATAGGCCAGCCGGTCCGCAGCACCTGCTCGTCCTGCTCGCTGTAGCGAACACCCCAGGGCTGCCCGAATACCTCCCGCGCCGTGCGTCCGATCACGGCGCACCTATCTACAGCCCCGAGTCGACGCAGCAGGGCCTGGTTTACGCACACGTACCGGGCTTGGGCGTCCTTGACGAAGAACACCACATCCGGCATCGCGTCAAATAGCCTCTCAAGCTCCTTCCATGAGGCGACCGGAAGCTCATCGGCTTGTCGGTTTTGTGCCGCTTTGTCGTCTTGCATAGGCGCAATTCGGTCAAGATCGGACCCTATAGCACGCGCTAAAATTTAAGCGCGACTTACGGGGCATGCACCGATGATCCATCGGCTTCGGGTGTTGGACACGCACACGGGCGGGGAGCCCACGCGCATTCTGCTAGAGGGGGGACCCGATCTGGGCCGAGGATCGCTTGCAGCGCGTTTAGAACGGCTGCGCAACCAGCACGATCGCTTTCGGCGCGCTATGCTCTGCGAACCTCGCGGTGCGGCGCATTGGGTCGGGGCCTGGCTTGTGGAGCCGGCGGACTCTAGCTGCATAGCGGGGGTGATCTTTTTCAACAACGTCGGCTATCTAGGTATGTGCGGGCACGGCGCGATCGGCCTCATGGCCGCTTTGGCATGGCTGGGGCGCATCGGGCCAGGTCGACATCGCCTCGAAACCCCGGTGGGCGTGGTGGAGGCCGAACTGCGAGCGGATGGGCAAGTGTGCCTGCGCAACGTGCCCGCCTATCGCTACCGGGCGGCGCTTGCGCTAGAGGTGCCCCCCTGGGGCGTTGTGCAGGGGGACGTAGCCTGGGGGGGCAACTGGTTCTTTTTGGTTCATGATCCCCCTGTGGCGGTGCGACCGGAAAACCGAGAGGCGCTGTGGGCCTTCGCCCAGGCCGTTCGCCGTGCCCTGGACGCCTCCGACATCCGCGGGCCTGAGGGGGCCCTGATCGATCACGTGGAGCTCCTGGGCCCCCCGACGCATCCGGAGGCGCACAGCCGCAACTTCGTGCTATGTCCGGGCGGGCAATACGATCGCTCCCCCTGCGGCACGGGCACATGCGCCCATCTGGCCTGCCTGTACGCCGAGGGCCAACTCGCCCCAGGCACTATCTGGCGACAGGAAGGCATAGGGGGAGCCCTCTTTGAGGCCTACTTTGAGCGGGATCCGGAGGACCCCAACCGGATCATCCCTTGGATCGTGGGCGAAGCGCACGTAATGGCAGAAGCCAACCTAATACTGGACGAACGCGATCCCCTCTGTTGGGGCATGGAGCCATAATGCGGGATGTGCTCATCATCGGGGCCGGCATCACGGGAGCGGCCTGCGCTTGGCGTCTGGCGACGGCAGGACTGCGCGTGCTGGTCGTGCACGAGGCGCCTGTGGGGACCGAGGCCACGGGCGCGGGAATGGGCCATATTACGGCCCACGGGGGCGCCCCCGGGGTCTGGGAGCTCAGCCTACTCGGCCGCAGCCTCTGGCAACAGTGGAGCGCCTGGCTGCCGCCAGAGGTGGAATACGCGCGTATCAGCACCCTATGGCTCATCCCGGATGCGCATGCCATGCAAGAAGCCCAGCGGTGGCAGGAGCTATTCATCGAAGCTGGCTTTCCAGCAGAACTGCTCGAGGAATCGGAGCTTGCGCTCCGAGAGCCCCATCTGCGTTCCGGCTGGCTCGGAGCGCTTTGGGTGCCAGACGATGCCACAATTTACGCCCCCCGGGCGGCATGGCACCTGCTGGAGCGGGCCCAGACCCTCGGGGCGAAACTGATGCAAGCTCGTGTCGTAGCCCTGGAAGAAAACGCGATCCGACTAGAGAACGGTCAACGTCTTGCGAGTTCCTGGATCGTAATAGCGGCGGGTCTGGGGGCGCTGACGCTTCTGCCGGAGTTGCCGCTGCGTCCCCGCAGAGGACATCTGGCCATAACGGACCGCTGTCCCGGTCTGATCCGGCACGCCCTGGTGAGCTTGGCGTACCACGATAGCGTACGCGCCCCCGAAGCGCGCTCCCGGGCCTTTAACCTGCATCCCCGGCCCAACGGACAAGTGCTCATCGGGTCTTCGCGCGAATGGGACCTCTGGGACCGGCGCCCGAATCCCACCTGGATGGCCATGCTACTGGCTGAGGCCTGCGCGCACGTGCCCGAGCTGACCTCCTGTCCGGTGCTGCGGGCTTGGACGGGCCTGAGAGCTGCTACCTCCGACGGGCGTCCGCTTATCGGTCCGTATCCCGGACAGCCGCGTTGGCTTGTGGCTACCGGCCAGGAGGGCCTGGGGATAGCAATGGCGCCGGCCGTAGCCGAGCTCGTGGCGGGATACGTCCTGGATCGTCCCCCTGTGTTGGATCCAGAACCCTACCGGCTGGAGGGGAGATTGTGCCCGAACCCATCTTGATCTGGATCAACGACCGCCCCATGACGGTGGAAGCCGGCCTTACGGTGGCCGCTGCGCTGGCTCGGGCCGGCTACTGGGCGTTTCGACGTTCCGTATCGGGTAAACCTCGAGGCCCCCTTTGCGGCATTGGGCTTTGCTTCGAGTGCCGGGTGAGGATCAACGGTCGCCCGGCGGAACGGGCTTGCTGGGTTCCGTGCACTCCGGGGATGCGGGTGGAGTGCCCCGATGCGCTATGACGTGCTGGTGATAGGAGGCGGTCCGGCCGGCGTGGCGGCCGCTGTCGCGGCCGCCCGATCCGGCTTGCAGGTGGCCCTACTGGAGGCCTCAGCCCGCTGCGGCGGGGCGATCGGCCCCCCCGCGAAAAAGGACGGCCTATATCGAAAACTCTGGGAGGCGATGGCGCCTTTGCAGGCGACCGGACGTCTGACGCTTTGGCCGCTTGCGAGCGTGGTCTTCGCCTGCTACGAGGACCGCAAGCTGGGCGTGTGCCGAGAAGATCGGCTGGAGAGCTTTGAGGCCGAGCGGCTGATCCTGACTACAGGCGCCCGGGAGCGCTTCTGGCCTGTGGTGGGCTGGACGTTGCCCGGGGTCTTCGGTTTAGGCGGGTTGCAGACCCTGGTTAAGGGCGGATGGCCCATATCGAGGGTACCGACCGTCTTGGCCGGCTCAGGACCGCTGCTCTGGACCGTGGCTGCGGAACTATGCAGGCGCGGCGCGCACATCCCGCTGGTGCTTGAGCAACACACGCCCCTTACCTGGGCGCGCTTGCTTTTGTACTTCGGAGGATGGACGCGGCTTCGAAGGGGCCTGCGTCTGTGGCGCGCGCTTGGCGGACTGCGGCTGCTTTGGAACAGTTGGCCCGTATGCATTTTGGGATCGGATCGGGTCGAAGGCCTGCGCTGGAGCAACGCTCGAGGCGAGACGGGACAACTACGATGCTCCTATGTAGGCTTCGGCTACGGGCTTGCGCCCAACACCGAGCTGGGCGAGCTTCTGGGCTGCGCTCGCACCCGGGAGGGCTTCCTTCGCGTGGGACCCAATCAAGAGACCTCTCAAGCCGGCATATACGCCGCCGGCGAGGTCACCGGCATCGGGGGTGCGGACAAGGCCATCTGGGAAGGGCTTATCGCCGGACGCGCCACAGCCGGAGGCCCGATTCCGGCTCTGTGGCGATGGAGGCGGGATCGAGAGCACCGCTTCGCCCGAGAGCTCACCCGACTGCTGCGGCCGCGTCCTGAGCTGGCCTCCCTCGTACGGCCTGAGGCGATCATCTGTCGCTGTGAGGACGTCCCCTGGTCGGCTCTGGCGCACTATCCCGACGGCCCCACGGCCAAGCTACAGAGCCGATGCGGGATGGGACCGTGTCAAGGTCGGGTCTGTGGGCCTATTTTGGAGACCCTGCGCGGCTGGCGCTTAGGTCCGGCTCGCCCGCCGATCTTCCCTATTCCCGCTGGACTTTGGGCCCAATGGCAAGCGTAGGAGCAAACGTCTATGAAGCCCACCTGGACCGGGGTTATGCCCGCTGTCACGACGCCGTTTAGAGCCGATGGCGCCGTGGATTACGCCTTTTTCGCCCAGCATGCGCGCTGGCTGCTTGCGCATGGCTGCTCCGGACTCATCCTATGCGGCTCCCTAGGGGAGGGCGCTACTCTGGAAACGGAGGAAAAGCTCCAACTGCTCGAGACGGCTCTAGAGGCGGTGGGCGATCAAGCCCCGGTGATCTTGAGCCTTTCTGGTCTGAGCACCCAACAGGTGATCCAACTGGCCCGTCAAGGGCAGGCCCAGGGCGCACACGGTTTTATGCTCCTCCCCCCCTACGTATATCGACCCGACGAGCGGGAGGCGCGACAATATGTGATGTCGATCCTGGATGCCGTGGACCGACCCGTGATGCTGTACAACAACCCCGGCGCGTACGGGACGGACTTTGTGCCCGAGATGATCGCCGAGTTGGCCCAGCGTTTCCCCCAGTTAGAGGCGGTCAAGGAATCCAGCGGCGATGTGCGACGCATCACGGCGCTGCGCGCGCTACTGGGCGATAGCATCCGGCTGCTGGTGGGTATTGACGACCTAGTGGTTGAGGGCGTGCGCTCCGGGGCCTCGGGATGGGTGGCCGGCTTAGCCAACGCGCTGCCCCGGGAATCCGTCGTGCTCTTTACGCGCGCCCGATCCGGAGCGCCGCTAGAAGGGCTTTATCGATGGTTTTTACCCCTGCTCAGGCTGGATACGCATCCCAAGTTCGTGCAGGCCATCAAGCTCGTGCAGGAAATCATCGGAATGGGCTCAGCGCGCGTTCGCCCTCCGCGTCTGGAATTATCCGAGACGGAGCGGCGCACCGTTTGGGAGCTCGTACAACAGGCCTTAAGCACCCGAGCCAGACTCATGGAGGAGATCTCCGGTTGATGCGACTTACGGGATGCTCTTGGATCGAGGGGAAGCCGGTTCGCGGTCGCGGTCGGCGCTTTTGGGCCCTGCGCCCCACAGACGGCCAACGGCTGGATCCAACCTACCGAGGACTCGGGCGTGCCGAGGTAGAGGACGCCGTCCAGGCGGCGCAAGCGGCCTTCCCGGTCTTGGCCGTCTCGGATGCGGAACAACGGGCAAAGTTGCTGGAACAGATCGCGCAAAATCTAGAGCATTGCTCCCAAGCGCTGCTCGAACGGGCCGAAGCGGAGACCGCGCTCGGAGGCGCCCGGTTGGAAGGGGAACTCAAGCGCACAACGGCGCAGCTTAGGCTTTTTGCGGAGCTGCTTCGCGCCCGATGGTGGCAGGATGTGCGTATGGATCCCGCTGATCCTCATCGCAAGCCGGCTCCCAAGCCGGAGATCCGATCCTTTCGGATCGGAATAGGCCCCGTGGCCGTCTTTGGGGCGGCAAATTTTCCCTTAGCTTTCTCCACTGTCGGCGGCGATACGGCTTCGGCTCTCGCCGCGGGATGCCCGGTTCTGATGAAAGCCCATCCGGCGCATCCCGGCACTTCGGAGCTGGCCGGCCAATGCATTGTGGAAGCCTTGAGGGCCGTTGGGCTTCCAGCGGGGAGTTTCGCCTTGCTTTTCGATGCGGGCTTCGGTGTGGGGCGCGCGCTTGTGCGGCATCCCGGCGTGCGGGCCGTGGCCTTCACGGGCTCCCGAACAGGCGGCATGGCCCTGTGGCGGCTTGCCGCCCGGCGGCCTGACCCCATACCGGTCTTCGCGGAGATGGGCAGCTTGAACCCTGTGCTGGTGCTTCCAGGCGCCCTGCGCGAGCGAGCCCTGCCCCTGGCCGAGGGCCTGTACGCGTCCTTTACGCTGGGCGTGGGACAATTCTGCACCCGTCCTGGACTGGTCTTGCTGCCCCGCATGCGAGAAGCCTATCTGCTGCGAGACCGCCTAAGCGAACTAGTGTCTAACAGCCCATCCGGATGCCTGCTTACGGCGCGCATTCATGCCGGATATCACGCCGGGATCGTGCGTCTGGCTCAGGCCGGCGCGCGGCTGCTTGCTCAGGGACGCGCGCCCGCTGGCGCGACGAGCCCCTGGTCGGCCGTAGCCACGGTATGGGAGGCGACTCTGGAAACCTTCTGGGAGCAAAAGGCCCTAAGGGAAGAGGTCTTCGGCCCGGTCACCGTGCTGCTCGAATACACCGAGCCAGATGAGCTGCTGCGCTTTTTAGATCAGCTCGAGGGACAGCTTACCCTGTGCCTGCATGCGGCCGAAGCAGATCTCGAGCTGGCCCGACAGCTTCTGGGAAAAGCCCTTCACCGGGTGGGCCGCATCGTCTGGAATGGCTTTCCTACAGGTGTGGAGGTGGGCTACGCCACCGTGCATGGAGGACCTTTTCCGGCCACCACGGACGGGCGCTTCACCTCCGTGGGGATGCGAGCCATCGAGCGCTTTCTGAGACCCGTTGCGCTGCAGAATACCCCAGAGGCCCTGCTCCCCGAACCCCTCCGCAGGCTGCCCGTCCCCTGTCTAGTCGGAGGCCAGTGGCGCTTGTAAAAGGGGACTTTGCACCCAAACAAAAGGCCGCTCTTTTTAGGAGCGGCCTCGGAGCGCGCCCGGGAGGACTCGAACCTCCAACCTTCTGATCCGTAGTCAGATGCTCTATCCAATTGAGCTACGGGCGCACGCCGCAAAGTTAGCCCGTTCCGTAAAGGCCTGTCAAGGTTTCCGGAGCCCACTTGCGTCCGTAACCCAGCTTCGTATATTTCCCGTAAAGCGGGCTCTAATGCGGCGCGGCCCCTACATATTGGGTACATATCTGTCCACGGTTGGGGGGCGGCTAATACAGGCCAGCAGCTCCTTTCTAGGGTTGCTCGGATATACAAGCCTAGAGGAGCTGCGCAACATCCCTCTAGAGGCGCTTTACGAAAACCCACAGGAGCGCGAAGCGCTGCTTGCGGAGCTGCGCGCACACGGCCAAGTGCAGGCCCGCCCTGTACGGCTGCGCCACCGAGGGGGCCATACGATCGAACTGTGGATTTCGGCCCTGCTGGACTCAGAGCGCGAGCTGATCGCGGGCAGCCTCTTTGAC
This sequence comes from Bacteroidota bacterium, assembly GCA_025059945.1. Taxonomy (NCBI): domain Bacteria; kingdom Pseudomonadati; phylum Bacteroidota; species Bacteroidota bacterium. Next base: position 197,133 of record JANXDC010000015.1, on the reverse strand, counting down.
CCAGGTCCCCTGGAGCGACGCTATCAGGAGCTGGTGGACTCCGTTCAGGGCATTGTCTGGGAGGTAGAGCTGCCCAGTTGGCGCTTTACGTACGTAAGCCCGTATGCGGAGACGCTCTTGGGCTATCCCGTGGAGCAGTGGCTGGAAGAGCCCGACTTCTGGGCCGCGCACATCCACCCCGAGGACCGGGAGCGGGCCGTGGCCTTCTGCAAACGCATGACGGAGGCTGGCCAGGACCACGAGTTCACATACCGGATGTTGAGCGCCGACGGCCGCCTGCTTTACATCCATGACCGCGTCACCGTGCTGCAGGAGGGCGGACGAGCCGTTCGGCTGCGGGGTATCATGACGGATCAGACCGCCTTCTACGAGCTAAAGGCGGCTTTAGAGGAAAGTGAGGCCCGCTTCCGGACGCTTGTAGAACACCTGCCCGATGCTCTCGCCGTACACCAAGATGGGCGCCTGGTCTACGTCAACCCCGAAGGCGTGCGCCTGATGCGCGTCTCGGGGCCCGAAGTGCTGCTCGGTCGTTCTGTGCTGGAGCTGGTGCATCCGGACTACCACGCCGTAGTCCTTGAGCGCATACGACATGCGCTAACGACCGGCGAGGCCGTACCGCCGCTAGAGGAAGTGCTCATCCGCCCCGATGGATCGACGTTTTACGCCGAAGTCCGCACCGCCCCGATAAACTGGGAGGGCAAAGCGGCCCTGCTGTCTATTGTTCGGGACGTTACGGAGCGCGAACGCATAGAGCGGGAGCTAACCGAGCGGCGCGAGCTTCTTGAAATGATTCTGCGTGAGGCCCCCGATCCGATTAGCATCGGGCTTGTAAGCGCGGATCGCAGGAGGCTTGTCTACGTTAACCCCGCCTTCGAGCGCATGACCGGGTACACGGCGGCGGAGCTATTGCGTCCGGATTTTAACATCTTCGCGCTCGTGGACCCGGCATACGTGCCCCTGCTGCAAGAGCGGTTTCGGCGCGTTGAGCTCGGCCTTCCGGTTCCGGACCGCTACGAACTACGCCTGCGCAGCCGGGATGGGCGCGGCTATGACGTCGAGGTATCCGTCCGTCCGATCCTGTGGGAGGGCGAAGAGGCCCGTCTGAACATCTTTCGGGATATCACGGCCCGCAAGACGTATGAAGAGGAGCTCAAGCGAGCCCAGCGCGAGGCCGAGGAGGCTGCGCGCATGAAGACGCACTTTCTAGCCTCGATGAGCCATGAGATCCGCACCCCCCTTACGGGCATTCTGGGCTTTGCGGAGCTATTGCGCGACGAGTTGGTGGCCCGAAACGAAGCGCAGTTAGCAGAGTTCACCCAGAGCATCCTCGCCAGCGGACACCGGCTTCTGCGCCTGCTTTCCAACTTGCTGGACCTGGCCGCCTTAGAGGCCAACCGCATGCCCCTGGAGCCCCGCACCGTTCGGCTAGAGACCTTGCTAGAGGAACTAGTACACCTACACAGACCCGAAGCCGAACGCAAAGGGCTTGCCCTATTGTGGCAACGCCCAGCACATCCGGTGCTGGTCAGGGCCGATGAGGTCCGACTTCGCCAAGCTATAGATAACTTCCTGCGGAACGCCGTGCAGTATACAGACCACGGCCAGATCCGGCTATCGGTGTCGGTAGCCCAAGATAGACGCGAAGCCCACGTGGAGATCGTCGACACGGGCCGGGGCATGAGCGCGGAATTTCTGGAACGCGCCCTTTTTGAGCCCTTCCGACAGGAATCCGAGGGTTTTGCGCGGGCTTATGAAGGCGGAGGCCTTGAAATGGCCATCGCGCGCAGGTTGCTGGAGCGCATGGAGGGGTGGGTGCAGGTCAGCTCTAGCCCCGGAGCGGGCACCGCGGTGCGCATCGGCTTGCCCTTGCCTCCGCAAAGCCCTAAGGGACCGTTTCCAGAGGGAGCATATGCGGAGCGCTTGCGCCTTTTGCAACCTCGGGTGCTCATCATCGAGGACATCCCGGAGGCGGCTGAACTGCTGCGCGCCTATTTAAGAGGGCTAGCGCGCGTCTCGATTGCTCCCAATGCGGAGCTGGCCCTGGAGATGGCGGTCCGGGCCGCTGAGGCCGGGGATCCCTTCGGGGTCTTTCTGGTCGACCTGCACCTGCCCGGGGGGCGCTCCGGAGTGGAGTTGGCTCGAGCCCTGCGCGCGGATCCGGCCTACGCCCGAAGGCCCATCATCGCCCAGACGGCCTATGCGAGCGGGAAGGCTGACGAGGAACATCTTTTGCTTCAAGGTTTCGATGCCGTGCTGAGCAAACCCATACGCCGAGCCCAGCTGCTCGAGGTACTGGATCGAATCTTGCGCGCAACAGAAAGCCATGCCTCCTCGCCGTAAGCGTGTCGCGCTCTGGGGGGATGCCCTAGGTGAGGCTTTTCCGGATGCGCTCTTGATCGCGGAGGCGGCCACAGGTCGCCTGCTCGAGGCCAACCCGGCCGCCGCCGAGCTCTTAGGCCGATCCCGGGAGTGGTTTCGCGGTCGCCGTATAGAAGAGCTGTGTCCCCCGGAACTCGTCGGCGCCCACGGGGAAAAATTCGCCCGGGGCGCGGATCTGCTCGAGGAACCCCTTTTCGTCTTGGACGCAAAGGGCACCTGGATTCCGGTGCGCTTCAGCTTGCGCCGCTTTGCGCACAACGGTCAAGAGCTGCTTTTGCTCTTGTTGCAACCGCAAAGAGGGAACGAGGAGGCCGCTCTCTTTCGCGAGATGCTCGATACCAGTCCTGCGGCCACGTACCTGTTGCAGGATGGCCGGTTCGTGTACGCAAACCCCCGCCTGGCGGACCTTCTGGGATACAGCGTAGAGGAGATTCTGGCGCTTTCCCCGCTGGGGCTTCTCTATGAACCCGATCGAGAACCCGTAACCCGGGCCCTAGAGGCCCTACAGCGGGGAGAACTCGATCGGCTGCAGCACATCTACAGGCTCCGGCATCGAGAGGGCAGGGCCGTGCACGTGGCCTGTAGCAGCCGGCGCATCATGTATCGGGGCAGACCGGCTGTGCTCGGTACAGCCGTGGACATATCGGAACTGATCGAAGCACAACGGCAACTTGTCCATGCTCAGGAGCAATATCGAAGGTTTTTGGAAGAAAGCCCGGCGGGGTTTTTCCGCTCTACGCCCGAAGGGCGCCTGCTAGAGGTAAACCCCAGTTTTGCGCGCATGCTGGGCTTTGAGAAGCCCGAAGAAGTGCTTGCGCTTTCGGTCTGGGATCTATACCCGAATTCTGTACAACAAGAACGGCTTATTTCGGCTCTGCGCGCACAGACCCAAATCCGCAACTTCCAGACCGTTTACCGACACCGAAGCGGCAGGCTCGTGTACATGCTTATAAACGCCCGCCTAGTGCGGGATCCGGATGGATCCGAGATCATCGAGGGCACGGCCGTAGACCTTACGCGCGAGATGGAGTTGCAGCGCCGTTTCGAGGGGCTGCATACGTACACCGAGGATGCGATCTTCTGGATCCGCGTACGCCCCGACGGCCAGTTCGAGGTCGAAGCCACCAATCCAGCCCATCAGCGTAAAACCGGCCTAAGCCCTGAGATACTTTGGAACCGCCCTCTGAAAGAAGTATTGCCTCCAGAGATCGTCTCGCATGTTAGCCGCAACTACCGGACTTGCCTTGAGCTCAAACGACCCATCGAGTACCAGGAGACACTTCAGTTGCCCGCGGGCCGGCGCACTTGGCTTACGCAGCTTGTGCCCATTCCGAATCCTGCAGGAGAGATCGACCTCATCGCCGGTATTGCGCGCGACATCACGGCGCGCCAACAGGAAGGACGTCTGCGGGAACGAGAAAACGCCTTTCTTGAAGGCCTTATCCGAGAAGAGCCGCTTGGGGTGCTTCTGGAGCATCTTTGCCTGGCTATCGAAGAAGCCCTTTCCGAAAGCCGTGCCTCGGTACTTCTTCTTGAAGGGGAGCGATTGCGACACGGGGCCGCCCCGCATTTGCCCGAAGCTTATGTTGCGCAGATTGACGGAATTCGTATCGGCCCTCAAGTAGGCTCCTGCGGCACAGCGGCCTACACGGGGGAGCCCGTTTGGGTGGCGGACACCTGGACCGATCCCCGCTGGCAAGAATACCGAGAGCTTGCGCGCCAGTATGCTCTTCGGGCCTGCTGGTCGGTGCCCTTCCGAAACGCCTCAGGCAAGGTACTGGGTACGTTCGCCGTGTACTTCGATCATATCCGAGGGCCGACGCCTTTGGAGAGGCGGCTGCTAGAGCGCATGGCCTACCTGGCCGGGATCGCCCTCGAATACCACACTGTTCAGGAGGAGCATAGACGTCTAGCGCGGGCGCTTCGGCAAGTCACCCAAGGGGTGGTGATCACAGACGACAAAAGGCGCATCATCTGGGTCAATGAAGCCTGGAGTCGGCTAACGGGCCACGCCTTAGAAGAGGTCCGAGGCCAGATACCCGGTCAGCTCTTGCGGGGCCCAAAGACAGATCCCGATACGGCAGCCCGGATCGAAGCCAAATTGGCCGCCTTTGAGCCGGTAGATGAACGGCTCTACCTATATCGCAAGGACGGCTCTGGCTACTGGGCCCATCTGCACATCGATCCTTTGTATGAGGAGCACACGGGACGCCCGATTGGCTACATCGGCGTGCACGAGAACATCACGCATCTTGTAGAGATGGAGCAGAAGCTTCGGGAGGCTAAAGAGCACGCCGAGGAGGCCAGCCGGCTTAAGAGCGCCTTTCTGGCCTCGATGAGCCATGAGATCCGCACCCCCTTAAACGGGATCCTGGGCTTTGCGGACCTGCTTGCGCAGGAGCTAGCCGAACGCGGCCTCTATGAGCTCATGGATCAGGCCGAGACGATCCAGCGCTCCGGGGAGCGGCTTTTGCGTTTGCTTAACGACCTCTTGGATCTGGCGCGCATCGAGGCCAACCGAGTCGAGCTACGCATGACGGTCCTTTGGCCGAGAGAGCTCGTTCGGCACGTGGTACGCCTGATGCAGCCCTTGGCGGAACGCAAAGGCTTGCGCATTGAGGCCCGGATCGCCGAGCGCCTGCCCGTACGGGCCGATCAGGATCGGCTGCATCAGGTGCTTGTGAACCTGGTCTCGAATGCGATCAAGTTTACGGACTCCGGCTCGGTGACCGTGGAAACGGGCTCGCGCCCCGCTTCGACGGGGGGCTGGGAGACCTTCGTGCGCGTGGTGGACACGGGGCGCGGGATCGATCCGGCGTTTCTGCCGTATCTGTTTGAGCCCTTCCGACAGGAATCCACCGGATACGGCCGCACCCACGAGGGAGCCGGCTTGGGCCTGGCGATCACGCGCCGACTTGTTGAGCTCATGGGCGGACGCATCGCGGTGCAGTCTGAAAAAGGCCAGGGCAGCACCTTCGAGGTCGTCTTTCCGGCTGTGAGCGTTGGCGAAGAAGAGCTCCAAACGGGCCTTCCGGAGAGCCGGCCAGACCCCAGGCATCTGCTTTACCTAAAACGCCGCAAGGCCCGGGTGCTCATCGTAGAGGACCATCCCGAAAGCGCCGCCTGGCTGGAGGCGGCGCTGCAGCCGGTGATGCAGATACGCCTGGCCCGAGACGGGGAGGAGGCGTTGCGTCTTGTAGAGCAGGAGCCGTTTGATCTGGTGTTGCTGGATTTGAACCTGCCCGGCCCTTGGGATGGATTTGCGCTGCTTCGCGAAATCCGAACCCGCCATCCGGCTTACGCGCAGGTGCCGGTTGTGGTGGAGACGGCCTACGCCACAGCCGAAGCCCACAAACAGGTCCTTGAGGCCGGCGCCTGCGCATATCTTACCAAGCCCCTTGACCGCAGGCGACTGCTGGCGAGCTTGGCCGAGGCCTTGGGCTGGCGTCCGGCCGAAGAGGCTGAAGCCGGTTCCTAGTAGCTGAGCTCCCACAGAAGTCCCCAGCGCACCCGACGGCGGTCCAAGGGCCTATAGGCGGTCGGCAAAACAACGCCCGGTAGGCCATCTAGGGCGTTGTCCAGGGCCAGATAAGGCCAAGCGCGTCCGGATTGGGCGAACAGACGCAGATCAAGCCACAGGCCGGGAGGAGTGCCGGGGCCCGAAGCCGGCCAGCGCCGAAGACGGGTCAAATCCCATGCGCTTCGGCAACCTCCGCTTTGCCCGCTGAGAACGGCCTCCAAGCGGAATCGCCAGGCTCCCTGGGCTACGAAAAAGTCCCGGTACCCCTCTAGACGCACCGAGAGCTCCGGTAGCGCCCGAGGAGCACCTCGCTGAAGCTGGCCCAGAAGCCGACCCGTTCCCCCCCAGAGGCCGCGGCGCCATCGCAGGCTCAGCTCCGCCCCCGCCACGAGCACAGAGGTCGTATCGGTTCGGGAAAGCGTAACGAAGGGCTCCCAGCGCCAACGGGCATCCGACCAGACCCCGCTCAAGTGCAGAAAGGCAATACCGGCTTGGCGGCCTCGAGCGCCGCGCTCCTCCCAATCGGGGCCCATCCATCCGCCGAGCATCCAAACGTCTCCCCGGCCCAGGCGGGCTCCCCAGGCGCCCGCCAAGGCCTCTCCCCCCTTGGACCCCCAACGCAGGCGCATCCCCGCCCAGAGCGGAGGACGGATCGTATCCAGAATCCGCACCTCAAGCCAGGAAAGACGCAAGGCCTGCGGCCAGGCGGAATCGGTCGCCTCGGCTCGGCCCAGCTCCCATTCGAAATCCCCCCCGGTCTGGCGAAAACGTCCCTGCAGGGACCAGGCGGCAAAACGACGGGAGCGCGTTTCGAATGCGTACCGATAAAACTGACGCACCAGCCCCCACTCCCCCCATTTCGGATGGAGCGCCTGTAGGCGAGCCCATTCGCGCCTCAGCCGCCAAGTCCGTCCCTGCGGGGCGATCCAGGGAGGGGTGCGTTCCCATAAACTCCACGCTGGCGGGTTGCTCACGGCCCAGCCTTCGTTGGAGCGCCCGTTGTGAGCATCTGCCGCGTATCGCAGCGTCCATCGCCACGGGCCGCGCCGAGTGGAGATGCCGGCTCCCACGGTTCGGTTGCGCACCTCTTCTCCCGGCCAGCGCCCTCGGTCTGAGCCCAGGCCGTATTGCAGGGAAAGCCACGTCGACCCGTAGAGCCGCTGCGCGTGCGCAGCGCCAAAGGCCTCCAGGCCTCCCCGTAGGGCCTGATGATAGCCGAGCACCGTGAGCGGTTCTGGGGGTTCCGGCCGGTCCGCCCAGCTAAAGCCCAAAGCCGGATGCCAGCGGAGCGCGCCCGCATCTTGGGGCGCTAGGATCGGAAGCGGCTCGCGCGTGAACGGATCCTCAAGCCGGAGGCCTCCGTACCAGAGGCCGCGCGCCCCTGGGGGAAGGCCTCGGTCGTAGTACCAAGCCCATCCCAGCCCGGCCTGGCGCACCTCCAGGGGGCGCATCCGAAGCAGCCCCCCTAGATCCGCGTACGGATCGCGTCCGAAGCGCTCCCCGCCAGCCCATAAGGAGTCCCCCCTCCAAAGAGAGCCGAATGCCTCCAGGAGCAACGCGATGGCGGTCACGAACGCCTTGGGACCTCCTTGATGGGAAAGAGCCCGAAAAGATGCCGCTCGATGGTCTGGAGAATCTGGTGGCGGTGCTCTAGGTTGTGCACAAAATCGAGCTCATCCGTGTCCAAGACAAGCTTAGGGCCCAGCTTATAGCCCCCGATCCATTCTTCATAGAGCCGGTTGAGCCGATCCAGGTATTCGATGCTGATGTTCGCCTCGTACGGGCGACCTCGGCGGCGGATCTGATCCACGAGGGTGCCCACGGAGGCGCGCAGATAGATGAGCAGATCAGGGGGGCGCAGAAACTCGATCATGGTCCGATACAGCTGGCGGTAGCTCCAATAATCGCGCTCACTCATGAGGCCCATCTCGAAGAGGTTGCGTGCGAAGATCTCCGCGTCTTCGTAGATGGTGCGGTCCACCACGGCCGCATCCAGGCCTTGCGCGATTTCGCGGTGATGCCGGAAGCGATTGGACAGAAAAAAGATCTGCAGGTGAAAGGACCACCGACGCATGTCGCTGTAGAAGTCCGGCAGATACGGGTTGTGGTCCACCACCTCGAAATGCGCCCGCCATCCAAAATGCCGGCTCAGGATCTCGGTCAAGGAGGATTTACCGACCCCGATGTTGCCGGCCACACCGATGAAGAGGCCGGCCGGTTTGGCTTTACGCGCGCACATGGCCTTCGGCGCCGAAATCGGCCATTAGGGGATCTTTAATTTGCATCATGTAGGCTATGGCGGCCTCCCGTTCGTTGGGGATGCGGCCCTCTAAGATGGCCTCCTCGATGGCGCGTTTGATGCGCCCCACAAGGGGCCCCGGCTTGAGGTTTAGCAGGGCCATAATGTCGTGGCCGTCAACCGGGGGCCGAAACTGACGCAGCCGGTCGCGCTCTTCTACCTCGCGCAGACGAGCTTCGAGCCCTTCCAGCCCCTCCAGATGCTGGCGCACCCGCCTGGGGTTGCGCGACGTGATATCGGCCCGGGCCAGGAGCATCAGGTCCTCCAGATCGGAGCCGGCTTCTACTAGAAGCCGGCGGATGGCCGAGTCCGTAACAGGCTGGGCCGAAAGCGCAACGGGCCGCATGTGCAGGCGCACCAGCTTCTCCACGCGCCGCAGGGGCTCTCCGAGGGGCAGGCGCAGGCGCCGGAAAATGGGCTCCACCAGCCGCGCCCCGACCTCCTCATGGCCGTGAAACGTCCAGCCCTCGCCCGGACTGAAGCGCTTGGTGAGGGCCTTGCCGATGTCGTGCAGCAGCGCCGCCCAGCGCAGCCAAAGCGCGCGCTCCTTATCCTCCCAAGAAGCGGTCAGGGCCGCGACCTTGGCCAGCACCCCGAGCGTGTGGCGGAGGTTGTCCTTGTGTCCGTAGCCCGCTACGGTCTGCACCCCCTCCAAGGCGGCCAACTCGGGCAGGATGAACTCCAAAAGCCCCGTTTCGTGCAGCAACTTCCAGCCGCGCTCCGGAAAAGGGGCGAGCATAAGCTTTTGCAGCTCCTCTGTGATGCGCTCCACCGAGACGATGCTGATGCGCTCCTTAAGCGCCCTAATCGCGGGGGGCAACTCCGGATCCAATTCAAAGCCTAGCTGAGCGGCAAAGCGAATGGCCCGGAGCATGCGCAACGGATCGTCGTTGAAGGTTAGATGGGGCTCCACGGGGGTGCGAATGCGACGCCGCCTCAGGTCCTCCAGGCCGCCGAAGCGGTCGATTAGTTCACCTCCAGAGGCGCCCAAGCGCACCGCAAGGGCGTTTATGGTAAAGTCTCGCCTGCGCAGATCGTCCTCCAGAGAACCCTCCTCCACAATGGGTTTGCGGCTTGAGCGCCGGTAGCTCTCCCGACGTGCGCCCACGAACTCCAGGCGCAGCTCGTTGTAGCAAACCATGGCCGTACCGAACTCCCGGTACACACGCACCGGCGACGCGCCTAAGGCGCGCGCCACCTCCCGGGCGAGCCGGATGCCGCCACCGGGACCGATCACGGTAAAATCCATATCCGGGTGCGGACGCCCCAGCAGCAGGTCCCGCACGTACCCGCCTACCACGTAGACCTCCAGCTGAAGCCGATCGGCGATCTCCCCGATCCGCACCAGCAGGGGGTCCTGGCGGATGCGCTCTAGAGTTTGCTGCACCTTGCCGCTAAGGGATACGCTAGGGTGCACCGTGGACACGGCTTTTTTCCAACGTATTGCGGAACACCTGATACACCAGGGCTGCGTCGTAAACCGAAACGGGCGGATCCTGGTTTCGACGCACGGCCTCCAAGAAAGCCCCAAGGGACGCCGAGAGCGCATCGGCCTCAGAAAGCCGAGGGCGTTCATAGAGCAAGTTGAGCCCGCCAGGCTCCGCGCGAGGGTGCAAGCGCGTCCATTCCAGCGTGTTTCTTATCAGATCGGCTCGGGCCACCTGGCCGGTTTGATACAGCCGAAGCTCGTGCACGGCTTCAGGCGAGAGCCGACTCACCCAGAGCTGCGCCTCAAGACCGTTCTCAAAACGCAGGTGCACCCGAAAACCATCGGGCTCGGGGGCCAGTCCGGATACGCAAACCGCCGTAGCCTCTAGCCGGTGTACGGGCGAGGAGACAAGCCCCAGCAATAAGGCCAGGTTGGGGTATAAGAGCTCGCTCGCCACGTCCACGGGGGCTCGGCGAGGATGCAAAGCGACCTCTTGGCGCACCTCCAGTAGCTGCGGGGCCTGCCAGCGTTCCCGCAACGCCCACACAACAGGGTGAAACAGCAGCGTATGCCCAGGTTTCAGGGAAACCCGAGCTTCCTCTACTAGCGCCACGCTCCTACGCATCTGCTCCGGGGTGCACGCGATCGGAGCCTCAACCCAACAGGGCAGCTGCTGACGCAAGGCCAGTTGTGCAAAAACGAAACGCTCCTCAACGGGTACGGCGATCACCAGCGCATCCACTTGCAGCAAGAGCGCCTCTGCAGAATCCAGCCGCGGTAGTCCCTTCCCGTTCGGAACTTCTGCTTCGGGGGCGGATCGCGCAAGCCAACCTCCTCGGACCTCCACGTCAGCGAAGGCCCGGAGCCGATCCCATATGGCCTGCCCTCGCCCTCCGGAACCTATAAAACCCACGCGGAGCCGCATAGAGGTGTTCGACCGCGGCAAATTGAACCGTGCGCAGGCTCAGTTTCAACTACCAACGCCGGGCAAGCCGCACAAACAAGACGGCCAAGGTCAACTCCGTTACAAGCAGCGCCGCGCCCGCGACGCGATCTAGGCGCGCCACGCGGCGGTACAGATCCGGGTCCCCGGTGCGTCGGTAGGCGTCATCAAGCCGATCGGCGCGAAACTTATAATGGATCGAGACCAAGGCCGAGCCCAGGGCAAGGCTCATGCAGGCGTACTCGAGCGTCCAGCTGGGCTCCTTCGGGGATTGCACGAGAATCGGCTGCGGAGGCCCGGCTGATGGGACCGGAACGGCCAAGCGCGTCGTATCCCCGGCTTGAATCCGGATGAGCTTTTCCTGCGGAGGCCAACCCCACAGCCGACGCTCCGGCGCCAGCGCGCGCACGCGGTAAAGGCCCTCGGGCAGCCGCAACCGGACGGAGCCCCACAGGGGGGGAAGCGAGTCCACAATCCAGCGGGCCTCCCCCTTGAGCTCGAGCACACCCCAAGAGGGCGTCTGGGCGCGCCCCGCGGAGGCGCAGAGGGCAACCCCTATGCCCGCGCCCAATAGAAGGCTACAAGCCAAACGCCAGTACATCACCGGACTCCGTGAGCACAAAAAGCCGACTGGCTACGTAAGCGGCGGAGCTGGCAAGGCCGGAAAGAGGCAAACGAAACCGAACCGCTCCGTCTTGGCGGTCTAGGGCCAGGAGCTCCCCGCCGAAGCCGGATGCCCAAATCGCCGAAGAACCAAGCAGAAGCGGCGTGCTAAGCCCCCCTGCCAGGGAGGCGCGCCAGCGTAAGCGGCCCGTTTGCGGATCCAGAACCCATAGCGGCCCCCCTACTATCCCCACGACCAGATCGCGCTCGTCTACGGCCAGGTGGAAGGCGATGCGAGCCGGCTCGGGCCCGAGGCGTTGCCGCCAGACCAAAACGCCGCGCTCCGCGCACAACGCCACGAGCAAACCTCGGCTGGTGCCGGCCCAGACCCAACCGTCGCGCGCCGCAAGGGCGCCCACAATCGGTTCGCCCAGCTCCTGGCGCCACCGGAGCCGACAGGCCTCATCAAAGCCGTAAATGCCTCCGTCCAGCGTGGCGTAGGCCACGCCGGCGCCGGTCCAAACCGGCCCTGTAGCGGACCGAGTGGGCCGTTGCGGATCCCAGCTGCCCAACAGGGCGCCCGTTTCGGGATCCAAAAGGCGCAGCCCTCCGCGGACCGTGCTCAGCCACAGACGCCCGGCGTGATACAAAGGTGGGGTCTCGACGGAGGCCTCCCCAAACCGCCAGCGCACGCGGCCGCTTGCGAGCTCATAGGCGATGAGCCCGACCGACCCAAAGGCCACCGGCACATAGAGTCGATCGCCATCCGTAGCCGGCGAGGCCTCTAGAGAGCGACCAAAGGAGCGCGCCCCCACCCGACGGCCGTCGGCCCAGCGAAACAGCACAAACTCCCCGTTTTGCGCGCACACGCCCAGATAAGGCCCTATGATCACGGGCGCAGACCAAGGGCCCAGACCGGCCTTGAGGTTACGGCGCCAGAGGAGCCGAACCGGCGCCTCTAGGGGAGCGGCCACGGCGTGGGTGCGCCCAACATCCCCGCCGTAGCCGGACCAGTGCGCCACGGGCTGCGATAGCTCTACCGGAGCAAGCGTTCCACAGCCGCAGAGCAGAAGAAGCAGAAGCCGGTTCAAAAGTCCCATCCGAAGAAAAACTGACCAAACGGCCTTCGTTCAAGCCCGCGCGCGCCTTCTCGCAGGCGCCAGCCCCAATCGTAGCGCAGCACAAGGGCGCCCCAAAGGTTCAGGCGAAGCCCGAATCCAAGGCTTGCGAGCGTTTCCCCAGCGTAAAGCTCCGGGATGCGCTCCCGATAGCGGTCCTCCCAAGCATGCGCCAGATCCGCAAACACGGCTCCGCGCAGGACCGTTGGGCCCAAGGGGGCCAACAGCGGCAGGCGGGCGCCAATGCGCTCGACAAGAGGGAAACGAAGCTCCTGGCTCAACAGCCAGGTGTGTCGGCCGCGGATGCCGAACAGCGGGTAGCCGCGCACATCCCAGCTGCCGCCCATGAAGAAACGCCGGGCCTCCCGGCCTTCGTTGTAGCGCAGCTGCGCCCATACGGCGTACGTCACATCGCGCCACAGGCGCACGTAGCGCCGCACGTCCGCAAGCACGGTGTAGTAGCTGACGTGCGAGTAGCGCAGATCCGTCGTATAGGCCAAGCTCAAGAGCGCGCGAAAGCCCACAGCGGGCCCCGTCGGACCCCAAAGCGCGTTGTCGTGTACCCACGTGAGGCTATTGGAGAGCAAGAACGCCCGACGGGCTCGGCTCAGGGTGGTCTTATCGGACCAGTTGAGGCTTGCGCCCAGCTCCAGGCGGCGGAAGAACGAAAACGGATACCAGAGGCTCACGTAGGCGCCATATAGGGTCTCCCAATAGATGGGCAGGCTTGGGCTCGCCTCTGGCTCCGTAAGATCGTACTGCAGCCCTCCTAGCCGATAGATCCCGTAGGCGATCGGGGCCCGGCGGCCCAAATGGATGCGGCCGAAAGCCACGTTAAGACCCCGCAGCAGATCGCCCCCGCCCTGCGCATTGTGGTAGAGCAACGCATACAGTTGCTCATCACCCATAAGATCGCTGAAAACGGCAAGGGCTCCGCCGGTCGTGCCCCAAAGCGGGGACTGGCTGAGCTGGCCCTGAGCCAGATCGAGTGTGTAACGCCTGCGATAGGGCGCGGCATCGGACTTGATGCGGCCCGTATCCCAGGGTTCATCTCGGGTCGGCTCTAAGATGACCCAGCGATCGGGATCCCGCCTCAGGGCCTCCCAGGGGTGATCCAGAACCCGAATCGTAAATCGATACCCCTCGAAGGCGCTGTACAGAAGCCGCCCCTCCTCATCGAAAGCCGGATCCAGCGCCCCGGTCGCCGTGCGGGCCAGCCGACGCAAAGGCAAGCTATCAGAGGGGGGCTCCGGCAAAGCCCCAGAGGCCGCCATCTGCCCCGCCTCCCCCCACGGAACGGCCCAAAGGTCCGGGGTCCCCGACAAAGTAGCCGAAAAAACCACGCGGCGCCCTGAGGGGTCAAAGGCCGGGCTCATACAGTGGAAGGGCCCATATACGAGGTAGCGAATCCGGCCGCTTTCGAGCTCGTAAGAGAACAGGTTGTAGAAACCCTCCTTGCCCCAGGAGGTCCGGTCGCTTGCAAAGATCACGTAACGGCCATCTGGGCTCCAGGTGGGATCCCGATCATCGTAGATGTCCTCCGTCAGCCGCCAACGCCTTCCGCTAATGGGTTCATAAAGATAAAGGTCCACATAACCGGAGCGCCCCGCGCCGGCAAAGGCAAGCCGCTGGCCGTCGGGGCTCCAACTGGGCCCGTACAGGGCCACCAGATCGGGAAAGCGGACACGAAATAACCAACGTCGGCTCTCCACGTCGTAGCCGTAGAGCACGTCCGTGGGGCCCGATTGGGCCACGAAGGCGAGCACGCCCGAGGAGGAAAGGCTCAGCTTACCACCATCGAGTTCGCGCAGGACCTCGAGCGCGGCCGTCTGCTCGCCCGTGATCAGGCGTTCCGGACGTCCCACGGGGCGACAGTCAGCCCCGAGCTCTAGGCGATATACCCCCGCGTAATCTGGCCCTCGAGCCAGGTAGAAAAGCCAACGCCTGCCGGCGCGATCTCGGTAGAAGGCCGGCTTCAGGGCGAAGCCCGGCTCCGTAAGCGTCCTCCCCTGCAGGCTGGGCAGGGTCTCAATAGGCAGGCGCGCATAGTAGCGCGCCCGCAGCCAGCGCAGCCAGCGCTCATCGAGCTCCTCTGCGGAGACGCCCAGGACGTCCTCCAAAACCCGCAAGAAGTCCGTATGCTTCCAGGCCTGTTCCAAAAGCAGCCGCAGGTGCTCCTCGGTCCAGTGCTCGGCGATAAAGCGGCACAGGGCCTCTCCCTCTTTGTACATGAGGTAGCTGCCCTCGATCTTGAACAGATCGCTTATGGGCACCAGGTAGTTGTGCAGCACGGCATCGCGCAGCACCATCTCGGCTTGAGGGTCCGGGGGACCGGACCAGTACTCGGCTAGGCCCTCCGTAAACCACAGGGGCGGAGCGGCTTGATCTTGGCTTACCCGATGGGCGCGTCGGACCCGGTAGAGCTTGTGATGTGTAAAGACATGGACCAATTCGTGCCGGATGACGCGGCGAAATCGATACAAGCTGCCGGTAAAGGGGACCACGACCCGGCCTTTGAGGAACTCGAAGAATCCCCCCACTCCTTCGGGGATGAAGCCCGGCACGACGTGGGTTTGCTGAAAATGGGCCTGCGAGCTATAGAAGATAAGCGGGACCCGGCGAGCTAGCCCCATGCCGAAGCGTGCCTGTAGCTCCCGATACTGCTCCTCGGCGAAGTAGGCCCCGCGTTCGGCCACATCGCGCATCTCGGGGTAATAATACACGTCGAAGTGCTCGGTGCGAAGCAGCTGCCACCGGAAGCGCTCATAGCGCACCTTATTGCGGCCGAAGCTGTAGTACTGCGCCTCGGCCGCGCCGAATCCGAGCGCGCAGCCGACGCACAGGCACAACAGGCACAAAGCCCGCATAGTAGGGTTATGATACAGCACGGGTCCTTTTTTCGAAAGACGCGCGAAAATCAATTTATGCGGCCATGCTCCGTATATTGCGGCGCCCGGTTGCAGACAAAGGCGCGCACATGGAACCGCACATTCACGGCCAGCCCGCTACGGGGTGGATTGAGGTGATTTGCGGCGGGATGTTCAGCGGCAAAACCGAGGAGCTCATTCGGCGTCTGAAGCGCGCCCAAATTGCCCGGCAGCGGGTGGAAATCTTTAAACCTCGCCTGGACACCCGATACGAGACCTGCGCGGTGGTCTCGCACAGCGAACAGGCGCTGCCCTCCACAGCGGTAGACTCGGCCGAAGAGATCTTGCTCTTGGCCGCTCGGGCGCAGGTCGTGGGCATCGACGAGGCGCAGTTTTTCGGGCCTGAACTCGTCTCCGTCTGCCACAAGCTGGCCCAACAGGGCAAGCGCGTCATCGTAGCGGGCTTGGACATGGACTACCGGGGACAACCCTTTGAGCCCATCCCCCAGCTTCTGGCTATTGCGGAGTACATCACCAAACTGCACGCGATCTGCGTCCGGTGCGGAGCTCCGGCTCAATACTCGCAACGTCTGGTAGTCCACGAGGACCGGGTGCTTGTAGGGGCGGGGGACCTATACGAGCCGCGTTGCCGGCGTTGTTTTGAACCACCGGAGCCCTGATCCTCCATAGCCGTTCGCTTCGGGCTCCGGGGCCACCGCAAAGCGCAGGAGAGTGCTTATGGAGGCTGTGTGGAACGTCTTACGAGGCCTATTGGGGTTGAGCGTGATCTTGGCCATCGCCTGGGCCCTTTCTTCGGATCGGGGGCGGATCAGCTGGCGTCTGGTGGGCGTGGGGTTGTTGCTGCAGCTCCTACTGGCCGTGTTTATCCTCAAAGGGGACGATCTGGGCCATCTGTTCGCCCCGCTGGGTTGGCCCAAGGCCTTCTTTTCATGGGTCAGCTCGTTTTTTGTGCTCATTTTGCGCTTTACCACCGAGGGCGCTCGGTTTTTGTTCGGCAACTTGGCCTTAAGCCCAGGCCAAGAGGGCAGCATGGGGGCTTTTTTCGCCTTTCAGGTGCTGCCCACGATCATCTTTTTTAGCGCGCTCATGTCCGTGCTCTACCATCTGGGCCTGATGCAGCGCCTGGTACAGGCCATGGCTTGGGTGATGACGCGTCTAATGGGCACAAGCGGTGCGGAGTCGCTGTCGGTGACGGCCAACATCTTCGTAGGCCAAACCGAGGCCCCGCTTGTGATCCGGCCGTATCTGAAAGGCATGACCCGCTCGGAGCTCTTGGCCGTCATGACCGGCGGTATGGCCACGATCGCCGGGGGCGTGATGGCGGCCTACATCCAAATGCTGGGCGACTCCTTTGCGCGGGCTCGGGGGCTGGGTCTGGAGGCGGCTCGGCTCCTGTTCGCCGAACAACTGCTGGGCGCCAGCGTCATGGCGGCCCCGGCTGCGCTCGTGCTGGCCAAAATCCTGATCCCGGAGACGAGCACACCGGAGACGGCCGGAATCGTCCGGGCGCAAGTGGAGCGCACCAGCCAAAACCTGATCGACGCCGCGGCCCGAGGGGCCTCAGATGGCCTTAAACTTGCGGCCAACGTGGGGGCTATGCTCATCGCCTTCATCGCCCTGATCGCGCTCCTCAACTACGCCCTAGAATGGGCTGGAGGGCTAGTGGGCCTGGAGCTTTCCCTGCAGCGCCTGTTAGGCTGGATCTTGGCTCCGATCGGATGGCTTATTGGCGTTCCCTGGGCCGACGCCATGCAGTTCGGCTCGCTTCTGGGCACGAAAATCGTTCTTAACGAGTTCGTGGCCTACCTGGGATTGGCCGACGCGATCCAGACCGGCCAGCTTGCCGAAAAGAGCATCGTAATGAGCACCTTCGCGCTCTGCGGATTTGCCAACTTCAGCTCCATCGCCATTCAGCTTGGCGGCATCGGACCCCTGATCCCCGATCGCGCCTCGGAGCTGGCGCAACTGGGGCTGCGCGCCGTGCTGGCCGGCACCCTGGCCAACATGATGACGGCCACTATCGCAGGCGCGCTCATCGGCTAAGGGGAACAGCGCCGGGAACCAGACGGAGCGAGAAATCGTACCTTTCGTCGCTTTTCGCGAGGCGCTAAGAACACCAGAGAATGGCCGCACACCCGCTGATCGCGCGCGTTCGACCTTGGCTTGTCTGGATAACGGGTATCCTCTTGTATGCGGGGGATTTTCTCATCAAACGCCTGCCCAACCCCCGAACGCCGCTTAACGTCGAAACCTGGCTGGACCGTTTGATCCCGTTCGTCCCCCTGTGGGCGTGGGTGTACCTGGTGTTGTGGCTTCTGTATCTGTTTGGGGCGGCCGGCTGGTACCTCTATGAGCACCGCCAAGATTGGATCCAGGTTCGCCGGCTTCTGTTTGCAGCCCTCTTTATGCAGTTCGGGGCCTGGGTGATCCACTATTTTTTCCCCACCTACATGCCTCGGCCCGTCCTTGCGGAGCTTCAGACGGATCCGCATCTGTGGCTTATCGAGCGCATCTACAGCACCGATCCCCCCACGCATGCGCTGCCCAGCCTGCATGTGGCTAGCGTAACCGTGGTGAGTTGGTTTTTCACCCTGCGCGGGGGTTGGGGGCGTCGGCTTGTGAGCGGGGTCGCGGTTGGGCTCATCGCGTTGAGCACGCTTTACACCAAACAACACGGGGTGCTGGATGTGATCGCGGGGCTAGCTTGGGGCTATCTGGCCTGCTGGGTGGGATACTATACGGGGCTAGCCTGGAACCGGCTGCCCGTGCTCACGGCCGCGCTACGGGGCTAGGGCCGCCTTCGTGGCGGGCTCTGAAAATTTTCCGCAAGATGTCGCCGCACCCCTTGCTTTTCGGCTTCGTCTTCGTATCTTGCTCGTGCCGATTTGCTTCGGCAAATCCTTCCGTCAGTGGGGAACTGACGAGTCGACAGTAGAAGTTACACCTCAACGGTTGGGCCGTAGGGATCCCTTCTGCAGTGACCTCGTCGCCCGGGCAGTACGGAAGTAGGTTCTCTCAAAGCAGTAGCACACCTAAACAAAGGAGCCGCCTTATGGCGCAAGGCACCGTCAAGTGGTTCAACGAGCAGAAGGGGTTTGGATTTATCCAGCCCGACGACGGGGGTAAGGATGTCTTCGTACACTACTCCCAAATTCGGTCCAACGGAGGGTTCCGCACGCTCCGGGAAAACGACCGGGTGCGCTTTGAGATCGTACAGGGCCCCAAGGGTCCCTCGGCGCAGAACGTGCAGAAACTCTAACCCGATCAACGCAAAAAGCCCCGCCTCTCGAGGCGGGGCTTTTTTGTAGAGGACAACTTAAGTGCCCGTCGAGTAATCCGTGACGTAGGCCTCCTGCTCCGGCGTCAAGCTATCGATGCGGATGCCCATAGTCTGCAGCTTGAGCCGGGCGATCTCCTGATCCTGCTCCTCGGGAATCGTGTAGACCTGGCCCTCCAGGCGCCCCCCGCGTCGGTGCAGCTCCACTAGGCGAAGGTGGGACAAAAACTGGTTGGCGAAGCTCATGTCCATAACCTCCGGCGGATGCCCCTCGGCCGCGACCAAGTTCACCAGCCGGCCCTGGGCCAGCAGGTAAACGCGCCGGCCGTCTTCGAGGGTGTACTCCTCGGTGTGGGGACGGATCTGCCGCTTCGAGACGGCCAAGGCCTCTAGTTCACGCAGGTTGATCTCGCAGTCGTAGTGGCCCGTGTTGCACACGATGGCCCCGTCTCGCATTTTGCGAAAGTGACGCCCGACGATCACATCGCGCATGCCCGTGGCCGTGATGAAAACGTCTCCCACTTCGGCCGCCTCGTCCATGGGCATGACCTGAAAGCCCTCCAGCACGGCTTTGAGCGCGGCCGTGGGTCGGACTTCCGTTACGATCACCTGCGCCCCCATGCCGCGGGCCCGCATCGCCACACCGCGGCCGCAGTGCCCGTAACCGGCCACCACGAAGCGTTTGCCCGCTAGCAAAATCCCCGTGGCGCGCAGAATACCGTCTAGTGAGCTCTGACCCGTACCATAAACGTTGTCGAAATCCCATTTCGTCTCGGCGTCGTTCACGGCAATGACAGGGTAGCGCAGCTTGCCGTCCTCAGCCATAGCACGCAGCCGCTTGACACCCGTAGTCGTCTCCTCAGTGCCTCCGAGGATCCGCTCCGCCAGCTCCGGATAGCGGCTGTGCACAGTGAAGATGAGATCGGCCCCGTCATCTAAGGTGAGGTGGGGTTCGATTTGCAGGGTCTGCTCGATGCACCAGTAAAACTCCTCGACCGTCTGATCGTACCAGGCAAAAATCTTCACCCCCTCGGCGGCCAAGGCGGCCGCCACGGCGTCGTCCGTGGAAAGCGGGTTACATCCCGACCAGGCCACCTCCGCCCCCGCGGCGCGTAAGGTCCTGATCAGCACGGCGGTCTCCTTGGTCACGTGCAAACAGCCGGCGATGCGGTAGCCTTTCAAGGGCTGCGTGCGCCCGTATTGCTCTCGAAGCGCCATAAGAACAGGCATGCGGCTTTCCGCCCATGCGATCTGCTTGCGCCCCTCTTCAGCCAGAGCTAGATTCCGCACTTTGTACTGCCCGGGCTTGTGGTCCATAGCGCTCTCCCTTTACGTGGCCTCTGCGGGCGAAGTTAGAAGATCCCGCGACCAAATGCGACCCAAATGAGTCCCTCACAGAGCAGAGCTTTGTATATTACATCCGCTAGACAAACGCACAGGAGGTGCCCATGCCGAGCCGCCGTCGTTTTCTGCAGACCGCCTCCCTGGGAGTGACCGCCGCGGCCGTTTCCCCTGCGGCCCTATCCGCCTGGGATCGTTCCGAGGTGCCCAACCCCGAGCCGCTCTGGACGGCCAAAGACTACCGGCGGCTCAAACCCGCCGTATTCCAGTGGCCTTCGGAGCGAGCCGTAGAGGAGCACATGCGGCTGTACCGCGGCTACGTCAACAAGGCCAACGAGCTGTGGGAAAAAATCGCGCAACTGGACCGCGACCCGGCCAAGGCCAACGCCACCTATAGCGACATCCGGGTCATGAAGGTAGAGCTCACTTTCGCCATCGGAGGGGTGAAAAACCACGAGATCTACTTCGACATCCTGGGCGGATCCGGGGGCGCACCCAGGGGCCGGTTGGCGGAGGCGATTCAGAAGAACTTCGGCTCCTTCGAGGCCTGGGCCGCGGACCTGAAAGCGACCGGCATCGCCGCGCGCGGTTGGGTCTGGCTGGCCTACGACTTCGAAAAGAAGACGCTCTTCAACTACATCGGGGACTCGCAGAACCTGTTCCCGATTTGGAACGCGAGTCCCATTTTGGCACTCGACATGTTCGAGCATGCCTTCTTCATGGACTACGGCACCAACCGAGGGGCCTACATCGATGATTTCCTTAAGCGCATCGATTGGGCCGTAGTGGAGGCGAACTTCGAGCGCGTGCTGCGCATGACCGGTCTGTAGGGCGCCTCCGCGCGCAGCGCGGGCCGGAGCGGTACGGTTTTAGCTTCTTCGGCTTCTTTGCCAGCCTGGGGGCTTCGGGACTCATGGTAGAGGCACGCTCGACACCCCAGACCGCCCGACCCGTGGCGCTTGAAAAGCTGCGGCTGTCGGTGGTGATTCCGGTCTACAACGAAAACCCCACGATCGAAGCCCTGATCAGGCGCGTACTGGCGGTGCCTCTTGAAAAAGAGCTCATCATCGTCGATGACGGCTCCACCGATGGCACCCGCTATACGCTGGAGCGGCTGGCTCAGGATCCGCGCATTCGGGTCATCTTGCAGCCGGAAAACCGGGGCAAGGGGGCGGCGATGCGCACCGGCTTCGGGTTCGTCACAGGCGATGTCGTAATCGTACAGGACGCCGACCTGGAGTACGATCCGGCCGAGTACCCCAAGCTTGTGCGCCCCATCGCGGAGGGATGGGCCGATGTGGTCTACGGATCCCGTTTCTACTACGGCCGCCCCCTGGGAGAGCCCTGGTGGCATTACCTGGGCAACCGGCTGCTAACTTGGGTTTCGAATCGGCTTACGGGCCTTCGGCTTACGGACATGGAGACGTGCTACAAGGTCTTCCGGGCCGAGGTGTTGCGTCAGATTACCATCGAATCGGACCGCTTCAACGTGGAGCCGGAGCTTACGGCCAAAATCGCCCAAGGGGGTTGGCGGGTCGTGGAGGTGCCGATCTCCTACCGCCCCCGGTTTTACGCCGCGGGCAAGAAAATCGGCCTCAAAGACGCCTTCGAAGCCCTGTGGACGATATGGAGATACCGGCGTCACCACCGAAGCCGGTAGCCCACGTGTACAAACCCCTGATCCGGGCTGCGCCCCCAGGCCACAGCATAAAGCAGCTCCAGCTGCCCTCCAACCGCCGGATAGAGAAGGCCCACCCCCCAGGAGGCAAAGCGCCGCACCGGGCCCGCTGGGTCCTCCCCGAGCAGCACACCGTGAAGGAGCCCAAAGGCGTAAGCCTCTGGCCTTAACGCGATCTGCAGCTCCAGCCGGCTCCATCCGTAGCGCGCGGCTCGATAGGCCTCCTCCGGATAGCCGGGAAGCGAACGCGCGCCCCCTAGGGCGAAGCGCTCGGCGGGCCGCAGCTCCCGTCCCCAGATCCCGCCCGCAGCCCCCTTGAGGATCAGGCGCCAGGGGGCGTACTCGAGGCCTTGGGCCTGCGCCCAGAGCTCCAATAGCGCCCTCGGCCAGGAAAGGAGGCTCTTTGCTTCCCTCCAGCGCCCCACTAGGCCTCGCAGCCGAACCAGAGTCCGATTCCGCGCGTTGAACACGCCCCAGGCTCCGGCCCACCATCCCCGCCGCTCCCAGAATCCCGCCGGCGAGGACTCACCTAGATCGCCCCAGCTCGCCACCAGCCCCCCGCCATAGGGCTTCCCCTCGTATCCCAGGCCGACTTCCAGCTCCCATCGGCGCCAGCTGCTATCCTGCTGCGCCAGACGGGCCTCGGCGTAGCCCAATAGATCCGAACCCAAAAGGCTGTGTTCTTCGTAGCGCGCGCTGGCGCGCAAGCGCATGCCCGCCCAGCGCTCCAGATATAGCGCAGCCGACCGCGGCCCGCCTCCTAGGCCGTCTAACCCCAGCTCCAGCCGTCCCATCCACCCCTGGGTCGTCCCCCATCCTAGCCATCCGTCCAGGCGCCCACCGGAGGCGCGCCTAGGGCGCACCCGAAGCCTTACGTCGGCGCTATCGAGCGCAAGCCGGATCTGAGGGCTTGCCGCATACCCATGCGCGTCAAGCAGCCGAAGCAGATTCGCACGCCAACGCTCCGTAAAGGGAGCGCCCAGCAGGGAATCGAGCGCCGAATCGAGCGGCTTGCGCTCCCGCCGGCTTAGGCCCTCCCAGCTAACCTGTTGCACGCGCAGCAGGGGTCCGGGCTCAACGCCGATCCGGATAGACAGGGTGGAGTCCGGTCCAGGCTCGAGCGCCTCCACAAAGACCCGGGCCCGGTATCCCGAGGCCGCATACCGGCGCAGCAGCTCCCGCAGGGCCGACTGCAGAAGCGCCTCCTCGTAGTAGGCGCCCAAAAGGGGCCGAAACGGCCCCAGGCGCGCCGAATCCGCAAGGGCCGGCGCGCGCTCCTGAACGAGGATCACCCGTATGCGGTGTTCGGAAAACGTCTGCCCCCAGCCAACGGCACATGCGCACAGCCCCAGAAGCCCCTGGCAAAGGGCCCGAAGGAGGGCTAACTTCAAAGCCGTGCCGGCGCTTTCGGAGCCCATGCGGCGCGCCCTCGTAGAGGCGCTGCTGGCCTGGTTTGAACGAAACCGCCGCCAGCTGCCCTGGCGGGATAACCCCGATCCCTACCGGGTCTGGGTGAGCGAAATCTTGCTGCAGCAGACCCGCACCCAGCAGGCCCGGCCCTACTTTGAGCGCTTCCTGGAGCGCTTTCCCACGCTAGAGGCGCTGGCCTGCGCAGATCCAGAAGCGGTGCTCAAAGCTTGGGAGGGGCTGGGCTACTACGCAAGGGCCCGCCATCTGCATCGGGCGGCTCAGGAGGTGCTGCACCGATACGGGGGCCGAATCCCGGACAGTTGGGAGGCGCTGCGCGCCCTGCCCGGGGTGGGCCCGTATACGGCCGCGGCCGTGCTCAGCATCGCCTACGGGCGGGACTACGCGGTCTTGGACGGCAACGTGGTGCGCGTATTAAGCCGACTGTTCGCGATCGCGGAGCCCGTAGACCGCCCCGCTGTGCGTCGGCGTCTACAGGCGCTGGCGCAAGAGCTCTTGCCTCGGGGCCGGGCCGGGGACTGGAATCAGGCCCTCATGGAGCTAGGCGCCCTGGTATGCCGCCCTCGGCGGCCGGTCTGTTCTGCGTGTCCGATTCGCGCCTTCTGCCAGGCCCATGCGGCAGATCAGGTTGAGGCCTACCCGGTCAAGGGGCCGGCCCGCCGGGTTCCCCATTACACCGTGGTGGTCGGGCTTATCGAAGACGAGGCCGGACGTTGGCTGCTCGCCCGTCGACCCGAGGGCAAAATGCTGGGCGGGCTCTGGGAGTTGCCCGGGGGCAAGGTGCGGAGCGGCGAATCGCTGCAAGAGGCGCTCGAACGCGAGCTGGCCGAGGAGCTCGGCGTGCGGGTCGCCGTGGGCTCCCGATTTGGCCCCGTAGCGCACGGCTATAGCCACTTCCGCATAACGCTGTACGGTTTTCGCTGTCGCCTGCTAGAGGGCATCCCCACCGGACGCGAAGGGCAGCCCTGCCAATGGGTTCGGCCCGACGAGCTGGACCGCTACCCCCTTCCCCGGGCTACGCAGAAACTGCTGCAAACCCTGCATAGACCCTCTCAGGGGGAACTCTTCTCGGAGAGGGCCGTTTGAGGGCGCCGGACGGATCAAGCCTATGGCTCGTCTCATAGAGATCGCCCGCCCGATCGTGCTGGCCTCGGGGTCACCGCGCCGGCGTCGGCTACTTGAGCAGGCCGGGCTTGCCTTTGAGATCCTGCCCAGTGACATACCGGAGAGCCTTCCCGAAGGCACGCCCCCGGAACGCTTCGTGGAGGCGCTCGCAGAAGCCAAAGCTAAGGCCGTGGCCCCCCAGCGGCCTCAGGCTTTTATCATCGCGGCGGACACGATCGTCGTGTTAGACGGGGCCATCTTAACCAAACCCCGGGACGAAGCCGAGGCGTGCGCGATGCTGCGCCGGCTATCGGGACGAAAGCACCTCGTATACACGGGCTTTTGCCTTCTTGACGCCCCCAGCGGAAGGCGGGTGCTCGGGCACGAAACAACGCGCGTGACCTTTTCCCCCTTGACAGAGGCCGAAATCAGGGCCTACGTTGCCACGGGCTCGCCGCTCGATAAGGCGGGCGCCTACGGGATCCAGGACGATCTCGGGGCCCTGTTTATCAGGCGCATCGAGGGGGACTACTACAACGTCGTAGGCTTTCCGCTTAGCCGCTTCTATAGGGCCCTTAAAGCGCACTTCCCCGATCTCGTGCGGCCGGCTCGATCCCAGATCCCCGACTGCCAGCAGACAAAACCCTTTTAGGCTCACTCCGATGGGGCCAGCACGCGCACCCCGCCCTCTGGGGTGCTGTGTAGGCGCGCTCCCGGGGTGGGGCTATAGATGCGGCCTAGGGTGCTCAGAACAAGCTCCACGTTTCCGTTGGGGCCAGAGACACGCACCGTGATGCTTTGCACGCTTGGCGTAACGCCCGGAGGAGCGTACGGATCGGGCACCGTTCGGAACGTAAAGTCCGTGATTCCCGGGCCGCGCACCACGCTTTCGTACGTAATGGGCTGTCCGGGCAGTATGCGGAAGACGGTGTCGTCCAGGGTCACGTCCGTGTTGCCGACGGCCAACACGGCCGTGCCCTCCACGCGCACCTCAATACGCGTGCCCGCCGCCAGGGGGTTGCCGTTTTGGTCCGTAACGCGCAGCCGGTAGGTCTGGTTCAGCGCCGGTTGGGCCGGGCTCAGGGTCAGCACCGGATAGCCGGAGAAGAGTATCGGCACGCGGGCCGTTACGGGGCGCTGCAGCCGGTCGGCTGTGCTGGCCGTTACCACCGCGATCCCGTCCTCAGGCAGGGGGTTGGCCGAGCTCAGGCGCACTTGGCCGCGGCCCCGCTCGTCGGTCTGCACCGAGCCTTCGATGATGCCGTGCGTGCTCGTAAAGTACACGGTCGTGCCGGGACGAACCGGGTTGGCGTACTGGTCTCCGACGATCACCTCTATGGGCACCGAAAGTCCGTAGCGACGCAGGCCCGGGAAGTTGTACTGCTCGGGGGCCAGGGTGAAATGGCGGCCATCGGGCAGCCCCCCGTGGATGGCCACGCTGACGGGCTGAGCGCGGATCAGGCGTCCCGACACGGTGGCCTCGGCGATGACCTGCACCACCCCGGCTCGGGTGCCGCTTGTGAGCACGGTGCGCACTTTGCCCTCAGCATCCGTGGGGGCCTCGGTTGGGGCCAAAAATTCTCCTCCCCCGGGATGGACACCCAAGCGGAAACGCACTAGGGCGGCGTTCTGGCGGACGGGCCTGCCCAGGGAGTCGACAAGCCGGAACACGAGCTCGGTCCACTCCTTAGCCCCGCCCTCTCGAACTCCTATGGTGAGGTCGCTCTGAAAGAAAAGCTGGATGCTAGCCGGCGCTCCCGCGAAGGCGCCGCCCGCCGGGGCCTCCTCCGTACGCCTGAGCCGCAGCAGGGGAACCTCGATCGTCTTATCCGGCACCACCCAAATGGTGTGCTGATCGGCCTCATAGCCGGCCTTCTGAGCCCGGATAAGCAGACTCATGGTGCTGTCGATGTCGAACTCAAGCCGATAAAAACCCTGCGCGTCGCTTTGCGTCTGCACCCCATAGGGTTCTACGTGCACAATTGCCCCCTCAACGGGGAAGCCGCTTTGCAGCTCCACCACGCGGCCGGAGAGGCGCAGTAGACCCCCTTCTTGCGCCTCTTGAAACAGCTCGCAGCCGGCCAACGCAAGCCCACAGCAGAGCGTCCACGTCCCAAATAGCGTTTTCCGCATCTTACCCAGTCCGCAATCGCCCCTACGCCTCAAGCAAAGGCCGGGCCAAAGGCTCAAAAGCCGAAATCCGCTGGCATCAAGCGACACCGAGGCGTACTTTTGCGGAAACTTTGGTAACCGACAAGCCCGAACATGAACCGCCCGCTTCGCGTTCTGGTGCTGTGCACGGGCAACTCCTGCCGCAGTCAGATGGCCGAGGGATGGCTCCGGCATCTGGGCTGTGATCGCTTGGAAGTGCAATCGGCGGGTATCGAGGCGCACGGCCTGCATCCGTACGCCGTACGGGTGATGGCCGAGGCGGGGGTGGACATCTCAAGGCAGCGCTCCAAGGTCTGCCGTCCGGAGATGTTCAGGTGGGCCGACTGCGTGATCACCGTTTGCGGACACGCCGACGAACACTGCCCCGTGCTCCCTGAGGGGGTGCGCAAACTGCATTGGCCCTTTGAAGATCCGGCACGGGCCGTGGGAACCGAGGATGAGGTGTTGGCCGTATTTCGCCGCGTGCGGGACGCCATACGCGCGCAGGCGGAGGCCTTCGTTCAGAGCCTGCCCACCGGAACGTGAAGCCCAAGCCCCTGGTGCTCGTGCTAACCGGACCTACCGCGGTCGGCAAGACCGCCCTAAGCCTACCCCTTGCGGAGCGGCTTGGCGGCGAAATCCTCTCCTGCGACGCGCGGCAGATCTATCGACAGCTTACGATCGGCACGGCCAAACCGGAGCCGGAAGAGCGAGCCCGCGTGCCGCATCATTTCATCGATGAGCGGGATGTCGATGAGCCTTACAGCGCGGGTCAATACGAGCGCGAGGCGCTGGAACGCATCGGCCAGGTATTGGAGCGCGGTCGGGTGCCGATCGTGGTGGGCGGTTCCACGCTGTATCTGCATGCGCTTTTGCACGGACTTGACGTTCTGCCGCCCGCAGATCCGGAGACTCGCTCGGAGCTTCTGAGGCGAGCCCAACGCGAAGGGTGGGGCGCGCTCTATGAAGAGCTTAAACGCGTCGATCCGCAGGCCGCCCGCAGCCTGGATCCCACCAAAACGCAGCGACTGATACGCGCCCTGGAGGTTTACCACCTGACCGGGGAGCCGATTTCGCGCTTCTACGGCGGGCCGCGCTCCAGGCCCTTTCGGTTTTTGGCCCTGGTGCTCACGCGCGACCGGGCGCACTTGTACCGGCGGATCAACGAGCGCGCGCTGCAGA
Organism: Bacteroidota bacterium; assembly: GCA_025059945.1. Lineage (NCBI taxonomy): Bacteria > Pseudomonadati > Bacteroidota > Bacteroidota bacterium. The sequence goes on along the minus strand of JANXDC010000015.1, from coordinate 169,793 downwards.
TGTTCGCCCGAGGGCTTGTAGAGGAAGTGCGCGGCCTGCTCAAACGGGGCTACTCGCCAGAGCTGAACGCACTGCGCACGACGGGCTATGCGGAGCTCTTCCCCTACCTGCGGGGCGAATACAGCCTAGAGCGCGCCATATACCTGGTCCAACGCAACACGCGCCGCTACGCCAAACGTCAATACACCTGGTTCCGCCGGGATGCGCTGCTGAAGACCTGGCTCGATCTGGACTCCCTGGAAGCCTCCGGGCAAGACCCCGTCGATTGGGTCTGCGGCTGGTGGGAGGCGCAACAGAGGGTTTTCGCCGAGCGGTAGACGCATGGACTCCCCCTTATGGCGCCGCGAAAGCCGGCCGCGGCTGCGCTTTGATCGCCGCGAGTGGGCGGGGGCCTTCGGAGACATCGGTACGGATTTGCCCTTGCTAGTGGGCATGATCCTGGCCGCCGGTCTGCAGAGCGCCTGGGTTCTTGTGGCCTTCGGCACCCTGCAGATCCTGACCGGATTGCTGTATCGGCTGCCGATGCCCGTGCAGCCCCTAAAGGCGATGGCCGCGCTGGTGATCGCGCAGAAACTGCCTGCCTCTGTTCTATGGGGAGGCGGCCTGGCGATCGGCCTCATCATGGCCCTGCTTACCGCCACGGGCCTGCTGGAGCGCCTCGGAAAGCTCATACCCAAGCCGGTCGTCCGCGGGGTGCAGTTGGGCCTGGGGTTGCAACTAGGCCTGCTGGCCCTGCGCGAATACGTGCCCGCCCTGGGCTGGCGGGGCTACGCGATGGCACTTTTGGGCTTTGGACTGTTGCTTGTGGGCGCGCAAGCCCGCATACCCGCCGGGCTTTGGGTGGTGGGCTTCGGGTTGCTGTACGCCTGGGCCTCTTCGTTGCCTTGGGACTGGCCGATTCGGTATTTGGGTCTTCCGGACTGGCGGGTCCCCGACTTCGATTGGGCCGACCTCTGGACGGGGCTTTGGGTTTTGGCGTTGCCGCAGCTGCCGCTTTCGCTGGCCAACTCGCTTCTGGCTACTCGTCAGCTTGCGGAGGACTACTTCCCGGAACGCCGCGTCAGCCTCGGCAAGCTGGGATGGACGTATGCGGCTATGAACGCGCTCGCTCCCTGGATCGGCGGCGTGCCGGTCTGCCATGGCTCAGGCGGAATGGCCGGACACGTGGCCCTGGGCGCGCGCACCGGGGGATCTGTGGTCATTTACGGCGCCGTGTTGCTCCTGCTGGGCTTGTGCTGGGGGGAGGGGTTCGACGAGCTGGTGCGCGCCTTCCCCCTACCCGTGCTCGGCGTGTTGCTGCTGATCGAAAGTTGGGCGCTTCTGCGTTTGCTGGCCGACCAGGCGGCGCATCCGGCGGATTTTCGGCTCGCCCTGCTCGTGGGGCTGCTTGCCGCGGGCCTGCCCTACGGATACGTCGTCGGGCTCATCTTGGGCACGGGGCTTTATTACGGACTGCGCAGCCGGCTGGCGTAGCTTAGCCGCGCCGGTAGCGCGCCTCTAACTCCTGCAGGCGCTCGATCTGTTTGCGGTTCCATTCGCTCTGGGCCTCTCCCTCGTGCACGGGCGTCGCAAACCACGCCTCCAGGATCTCCTTGAGCACGGGGATAGAAGTCGTCCGCAGGCTGAGCGCCAACACGTTGGCGTGGTTCCATATGCGGGCCCCGCGGGCCGTGTAAGCGTCGTGGCAGAGCGCGGCCCGAACCCCCAGAACCTTGTTGGCCGCAATGGCAGCCCCAGTGCCGGTCCAACAGCACACGATCCCCTCTTCGACCTCGCCCCGCGCCACCGCTTCGGCTACCTTGCTGGCCGCTAGGGGCCAGTCTACATCCGGATCCCCCTCGGCCAGAGCCCCGAAAAGCACCGTTTCGTGGCCTCGGGCGCGCAGCTCTTCTAACAGGATCCGCGTTAACTCGGTAGCCTCGTCACTACCGACCGCGATGCGCATAGCGTTTCTCCTCATGCCGGCTTGTTCTAAATTTAGCCCTCAAGGCAATAGGAGCGCAGTATGAAACGGCTAGCCTGGCTCGTTTTGCTCATCGGCGCATCCCAACGACTATGGGCCCAAACGGACAGCACGGAAACGGATCTGGTCAGCCTACCCGCTCCGCGTCTTTTCCAGGTGGCCTGCGCACGCTGTCACGGCCCTGACGGCAGGGGCTATCCCGATGGATCCTGGCGAGAGCTTACAGCCCTTCAGGTCCCGCCGCCCGATTTTACAGACCCCCTGTTTAGCTCTCTAGAACCCCTTGCCGACTGGATCGGCGTGATCCGCGAGGGGGGCAAGCCTTATGGGCTCTCGATGCAGATGCCGGCCTTCGGCGAGGCGCTTCCGGAGTACAAAATTCGGGAGCTAGCCGAATACCTCAAAAGCCTGGGCTCAGATCCCCGGTATCTTCCCGGTGAGCTCTCTTATCCCCGGCTGTTTAACGCCACAAAGCCGTTTCCGGAAAGCGAGGCCCTCTGGATCTCCAGCCAGGAGATGAAGGCGGACCGCAGTCTGGTCCGCAAAAGCACCCTGTATTGGGCCCAGCGCTGGGGGCCGCGTCGGCAGTGGGAGCTTAAGCTCACCCCTGAGTGGAGCGCACACAAGCTGCAGGCGCTCGAGTTGGAGCTGGGCCTCAAGCAGGCCTTGGCTTATGATCGCGCCGCCTCCTGGCTGCTTTCCTCGGGTCTAGAGGCCGCCCTCTACCTTTGGGGGGATGAACCCTGGACCCTGCAGCCCTACATAACCGGGGTCAAGGGCCTGGGCGAATGGGCCGCTCTGCACGGCAGCCTGCGTCTCGTCTACGGCCCCCGGGCGGATCAACGGACCCTGCTGCGCTGGGCGCTGGGCGGGCAATTCTTGATCGCCCACCGGGCTCGGATCTTCGCCCCGGCCCTGGAGTACGTGGGGCAATGGGCGCTAGGCGCCTCTGGAAGTCCAAGCGGGCACCTGGTGCCCCAACTGTTCTTTACTCCCCCCCGTCGCGGTCATGTTGCTATGGCCCTGGGTCTGGAGCTGCCCTTGGGGCGTTCGGCCTCCTACCGATACCGCCTGCGGGGGTTTCTGCTGTGGGAATTTCTAGAGGGCCCCTTTTGGGAAGGCTGGTAGCGTTGCGCGGTGACTTCCGCAGGTCTCTTTTTTACGTGGCGTTCCCTTGCAAGGAGATGCAGCTATGCGCCTTCTTCTGTGCACCCTCTGCTTGGTATTCGGCCTCGGCGTCAACGCACAGCCTCGGTACTTCGACTGGAAGGAGGTGGCCCCGGGCGTATACGCGGCCATAGGCAAGCCCGGCGTGCTCAGCAACGCCGCCGTAATCATAACCGAAGAGGGCGTCGTTGTAGTCGATACGCACCTGCGTCCCTCCTGGGCTCGCGACCTTATTGAACAGATTCGGCGCCTGAGCAGACAACCCGTGCGCTTTGTGATCAACACGCACTGGCACAACGACCACACCCACGGCAACCGGGCCTATCAGGCCGCCTTCCCTCAGGGCGTGATCTTCATTGCCCATCATCTGACGCGAGAAGACCTGATCCAGAAAGGGATCCCGAATCTGGAGCAGACGCGCCGGACGCTTCCGGAGCGCATCGCGCAGTGGCGCCGGTGGCTGGCTGAGGGAAGACGCGAAGACGGCACCCTTTTGGACGAGGCGGGCCGCCGACAACTGGAGGCCCAAATCGCAGACAACGAAGCTTACTTGCGCGAGCTCGAGCAACTGGAGCTTAAGCTGCCCGATCTGACCTTCGACCGCAGCCTGCGCCTGTGGCTCGGAGGACGGCCGATCGACGTGCTCTACTTCGGCGAAGGGCATACTCGGGGAGACGTGTTCGTATACCTGCCGCAGGAGAAGGTGCTCATCACGGGCGATATGCTCGTAGGGGGCTTGCCTTTTATGCGGGACGCCACCCCCCTGGCCTGGGCTTCGACGCTAGAGCAGGTGGGGCGACTTGAGATCCGCACCATTATCCCCGGTCACGGAGAGGTGCAAACGGGAACGGCGCGATTGGCGCTCACGGTACAATATCTGCGCGACCTAGAGGCCCTGGTGCGCGAGCAGATCCAGCGCGGAGCCTCTCTGGAGGCGGCCACGGAGGCCCTATTGCGGGATGAACGCCTGATGCGCTATGAACGGGAGTTCCCCAACTTCCGAGCCGGGCTTACGGGTCCCAACGGCAACATCACCAAAATGTACCAAGCGCTGCGCGCTCATGGCTCCTGATAGCCCTTCGCTAATGCGGACCGCAGTGTGGGAACACGGCAAAAAGGACTACGTTCGGGCTCTTTTCAACGCCATCGCCCACCGGTACGATCTCTTAAACAGCCTGCTCAGCCTGGGGCTAGACCGCTACTGGCGCTGGCGCGCGATACGATGGCTGGCCTCTGAACGGCCCCGAACGATCCTGGATGCGGCCACTGGAACGGCCGAGCTGGCGATTGCGGCCGCTCGGCTGCGCAGCGTAGAGCGCATCGTCGGCGTGGACATCGCCGAGGCCATGCTGGAGCGGGGCCGACACAAAGTGAACCGGCTGGGTTTGAAGGAGCGAATCCTCTTGCAACGAGCCGACTCCGAAGCCCTGCCCTTTCCTGACGGGCTTTTCGATGCGGCCATGGTCGCCTTCGGGGTGCGCAACTTCGAAAACCTAGACCAAGGCCTGCGGGAACTGCGCCGCGTGGTCCGCCCAGGCGGCGTGGTGCTCATTTTGGAGTTCGCCCGAAGCCGGTTGCCCGGTTTTCGCACCCTTTTCGGGTTCTACTTCCATCATCTGCTGCCCCGCCTGGGCAGTTGGGTATCGGGACATCCGGAGGCCTATCGCTACCTGCCCGAATCGGTGGCGCGCTTTCCGGAGGACCTCGAGTTCGTGAGTCGACTCCAGAAAGCGGGCTTCCGCCGCATCAGCTGGCGAAGGCTTACCTTCGGCGTCTGCGCCCTTTACAAAGCATGGGTATGAATGCAGGAGGACGACCCCCATGAAGCGGCTTCTTCTCTGTCTGGCGTGCCTAGTGGGCGCTGGCCTTTCCTACGGCCAAGGCATCGGGGTGGGCGTAGTGGGGGGGCTAAACTACAGCTCGCCCAGAGCCCTGCAAAACGGCTCCGCCAGGGACATTTACGAACGTCGTTCGGGCTACGACGTGGGGCTTTTCCTGGATTTGGGGCTTTCCTCGACAACCCATCTGCGGCCTGGCTTTTTCTGGTCGGTGAAACGGATCGGAGCGCAATCCAGCACAGGCAGCATCAGCCAGGGAAGCGACTTTGAGATCAATTTCGTAAACGTGCCCCTGGATCTTGTGCTGCAGCTTGCGGTCCCCTTGATCTCCCCCTACGTGCTACTGGGCCCGCAGGCCGCGGTTAAGATCGACGCCAAGGACGCCGAGGGCCGCCCCCTGCGAGACCGGATCAAGGTGCTCTCGTGGAGCGGCAACGTGGGCCTGGGGCTGCGTGTGCGCCTGCTCGGACTTGCCCTGTATCCGGAGATCCGCTACAACCTCGCCTTGGACAACCTAAACGAGCCCGGCGCCTGGGACGATCTGCGGGTCAACCTCGTACACCTGCGCCTCGGCCTAGGGCTGTAGGGATCCCGGTTCGGCAAAAAACTCAGCCCTATGCGAGAACTCATACGCCTGTCGGTCGCCCACAGTCCGGATGCCGACGATGCCTTCATGTTTTACGCCCTGAGCTCGGAGCCACCCCGAATCCCCACGGGCCGATACCGCTTTGAGCACGTGCTGGCGGATATCGAAACGCTCAACCGCGCCGCGCTCGAGGGGCGCTATGCTGTATCGGCCCTTTCCTTTCACGCCTACGCCTACGTGGCTGATCGATACGCGCTTCTCGGCGCCGGGGCAAGCATGGCCGAGGCCGATTACGGCCCGATAGTCGTGGCGACCCGACCCTTTGAGCCCGATTCCCTGTACGGAGCCCGGATCGCCGTTCCTGGGCTGTGGACTTCGGCGTATCTGGCGCTCCGGCTGCGCTTGCCCGTCTTCGAGCCGGTCGTGATGCCGTTCGACCAGATTCTAGGGGCCGTCGCCCGCCAAGAGGTGCCCGCGGGGCTTATCATTCACGAAGGGCAGTTAAGCTACAGGCGATATGGCCTATATGCGGTTCTGAACCTGGGCCGCTGGTGGTATGAGCAGACCGGCCTGCCCCTGCCTCTTGGCGGCAATGTGGTCCGACGCGATTTGGGTCCGGATGTGATGCGCGACGTGGCGCGGCTCCTGCGCCAGAGCGTTCTTTACGCTCTCGAACATCGCCGGGAGGCCCTGGAATACGCCCTCCGCTATGCTCGCGACCTAAGCCCTGAGGAGGCCGACCGCTTCGTTAGCATGTATGTCAACCGGCGCACCGTAGATTACGGACCTGAGGGCCGGCAGGCGGTGCAGCGGTTTCTGGATCGCGGCTATCAGGCCGGCTGGATCCCCCGGAAAGTGACCGTGGATTTCGTAGACGCATCCTAAGGCGAGGAGATTCGCGATGAGGCGTGTTTGGGTGCTGCTTTGCCTGTTTGCGGGCGCCGCGCAGGCGCAAGCCCCGGAACGGCTGGCCATCCGGGCCGGCCGGCTTTTTGACGCCACAGACGGCAGCCTGAAATCCGATATGGCCGTCCTGGTGCGAGGAGATCGCATAGAGGCCGTCGTGCCGGCTTCGCGGATTCCGCCTGGGGTGCCCGTGCTAAACCTGAGCGCTTATACCGTACTGCCAGGGCTTATCGACTGCCACGTGCACCTGAGCTCGGACAGCTCCTCCGTAATGGGGTATTTTCAACCCCTGCAGGAGGTGCCGGCCTATGCGGCCCTGCGGGCGGCTGTGAACGCGCGCAAAATGCTGGAGGCCGGCTTCACGGCGGGCCGCAACGTGGGGGCAAGCGACTGGGTGGACGTGGCCCTGCGGGATGCGATTGAACGCGGCCTTGTGCCTGGGCCTCGGCTACAGGTGGCCGCGCATGCTATCGGAATCACGGGCGGACACTGCGACGTGACGGGGTTCCGACCGGACTTGTTCGGACGCGAACCGGGCATCGAGCGCGGCATCGCCAACGGACCTAATGAGGCCGCAGCCGCGGTGCGGTATCAGATCAAGTACGGCGCGGACCTTATCAAGATCTGCGCCACGGGGGGCGTGCTCTCGATACGCGACCCCGCGGGGGCCCAACAGATGACCTTCGAGGAGATCCGAGCCGTCGTCGAGGAGGCCGCGCGCCACGGAAAACGCGTCGCCGCGCACGCGCACGGAACCGAGGGCATCAAAGTGGCCGTCCGAGCGGGGGTGGCCTCGATCGAACACGGGTCCATGCTCGACGATGAGGCGATCGCGCTCCTGAAGGCGCATGGCACCTACCTGGTGCCCACGCTCCTGGCCGGCGAGACCGTCTACCGCAAGGCCCAACGCGGCGAACTCCCCCCGCAGCCTGCCGCCAAGGCCCTGGAGATCGCACCCCGCATGCGAGAAAGCTTCCGCAAAGCCGCCCAAGCCGGGGTTCGGATCGCCTTCGGCACAGACGCCGGTGTCTTCCCACATGGGCAAAACGCGCGCGAATTTCGGCTCATGGTCGAAGGCGGCATGCGCCCCGTTGATGCACTGCTTGCGGCCACGCGCGAGGCGGCCCGATTGCTGGGATGGGAGGATCGAATCGGCACAATCGAGGCGGGCAAGTACGCCGATCTGATCGCCGTGCCGGGCGATCCCACGCGCGACATCACGGTCATGGAGCGCGTGCTCTTCGTTATGAAGGGCGGCGTTATTTACAAAAAGCCGCCCGAATGATGCTTTTTTCGTTCCCCGATCTCGTAACTTTGGTTTGATGAACCCCGTTTGCGGAGAAGCGCGCTATGGGCCTGTACAAGATCCCCCGTCCCACAAACGAGCCCGTTCGCAGTTACGCCCCGGGCACCCCGGAACGGGCTAGTCTGCGGCGGCGCATCGAACAGATGCGCTCCGAGGTGATCGAAATCCCCGTCATCGTGGCGGGAGAGGAGCTGTACACAGGCCAGGTGCAGGAGGTCGTCTGCCCTCATGAGCACGGCCACGTTCTGGCCCGCTTTCATCAAGCCGGCCCTCGTGAGGTAGAGTTGGCCCTTGAGGCCGCCAAGCACGCCTGGCAGGAATGGTCCCGATGGCCTTGGGAAGAACGAGCGGCGATCTTTCTCAAGGCAGCGGATCTGCTCGCTGGCCCCTGGCGCGACACCCTGAACGCGGCCACCATATTGGGGCAGAGCAAAAACGTCTTTCAGGCCGAGATCGACGCCGCCTGCGAACTTGTCGATTTCTTTCGCTTCAACGTCTACTACATGCAGTTCATCTACGAGCAGCAGCCCGACTCAGCCCCGGGCATGTGGAACCGGATGGAGTACCGGCCGCTAGAGGGGTTTATCTTCGCCGTAACGCCTTTCAATTTCACCTCTATTGGCGGCAACCTCCCCACAGCCCCCGCCCTTATGGGCAACACAGTGCTGTGGAAGCCCGCCTCCACCGCCTTGTACTCGAACTACTATGTGTACCGGCTCTTGGAGGCCGCTGGCTTGCCTCCGGGGGTGATCAACTTCCTACCCGGAAGCGGACCTCAAATCGGTGCCCTGGTGCTTTCGCATCCGGATCTGGCCGGTGTTCATTTTACCGGCTCTACGAACACCTTCCGATACATGTGGAAGCTCGTCGGAGAGCACATAGAGCGCTATCGCACCTATCCCCGGCTCGTGGGGGAGACGGGGGGCAAAGACTTCATCGTCGTGCACCCGAGCGCGGACCTGGAGGCGGCGGCCACGGCCATCGTGCGCGGCGGATACGAATATCAAGGGCAGAAGTGCTCGGCTGCTTCGCGCATCTACGCGCCCAAAAGCCGCTGGCCCAAACTCAAAGAGCTGCTCCTGGGCCAACTGGCGGAGATCCGCATGGGCCCCCCGGAGGATTTTCGGAACTTCTTCAACGCCGTCATCGACAGGGCGGCCTTCCGGAACATCGTGGGCTACATCGAATATGCGCGCCGCTCCGCGGAGGCGCAGATCCTATATGGAGGCACCTACGATGATACGACGGGCTACTACATCGCCCCCACGCTTATCGAGACAGCGGACCCGGGTTCTCGCTTGATGTGCGAGGAGATCTTCGGACCCGTGGTGAGCGTCTACGTGTACCCAGACGCCCAATACGCCGACACGCTCCGCATTGTGGATCAAACAAGCCCCTACGGGCTTACGGGCTCGATCTTCGCGCAAGATCGGAAGGCCATACAGCTGGCCACAGAACTGCTGCGCTACGCAGCCGGAAACTTCTACATCAACGACAAGCCCACGGGCGCCGTGGTGGGGCAACAGCCCTTCGGGGGCAGCCGGGCCTCGGGCACAAACGACAAAGCGGGCAGCTACCTAAACTTGCTCCGCTGGATTACACCCCGAGCCATCAAGGAGACCTTCCTACCGCCCCGGCACTTCGCCTATCCGTTTATGCAGGAAGATCCAGCAGAGCTCCCTCAGGCCGCTACATCGGCGGGCTAAAGGCCGCCTATCGCTTCATCCGGTAGCCGCCCTCCTCGTGGGCGAAAATCCAGGCGGCCAGCTTGCCCGGCTGCAGGCGCTCGTCTAGATCCGTCTTCCAGTATAGCTTGTCCTGCGTGATGGCGCTGTCGGAGCGCACGCCGATCCCTTCGGCTTGGGCTATGATGGCTTGAGCGCGCTGACGCCATTGGGCCATGTTTTGGGGCCTTAGGTCCACCCAGCCCTGCTCGGCCCATTGGTGGATGCGTTCGGCCGTGATGAGGAGCTCCTCAGGACAGGCGGGGGGATCCGGCACTTTGAGCTCCGCCCCCCGCCACCAGTGCCGACCGTCGGCCGCCAGAATAGCTAATCCTATAGAGAGGATCCGCCGGCGCAGCTCCGCCTGTTGGCGCACCCGAACCTCCAGACCGATGGCCAGGGCCTGTGGATCGGCGCAGGCCAGGGCCCGCAGACTGCCCACCTCCAAGCGCAACAGATACGCCTCCCAAAGAAGCTTCGAGAGCCGAGGAGGGCCCAGCATCTCAAAGGCCACGCCTTCTACGCCGTGCTGCTGTTCCAGGGCCTCCAGCATCTGCAAAGCCCGAGTCCGGAGGTTGCCCGCCCGATAGGTGGGCCCCAAGACGGCTGCATCGAGGGCATCGATCACGTCCCGACCCGTGTTGCGGCCCTCCAGCTCCCAACGGACCGCTTGGGCGATCTCCTCGGGCGTGATGAACTCCATCTGGCCCTCTTCGGAGAGGATTTCGAACTCGCTGCGGGCGAAGACGCCATTTTCCCCCACGTCGATAAAAGGAGCCTCCAGATAGCGGCCCAGGCGCAGCACGGGCTTTTCGTCCTCTAGCGACAAGCTCTCCCCCTCCTGCAACAGGAGCGGCTCCGGGCAATCCTGCAACTCTATCGGCTTACCTGCTCGGTAGACCGGCCCATAGGCGATGCGCTTCCAGCCCACAGCGGCGGCGGGCTTAAGCTCCTTGATGATCGTGCGGCCCGGGGTTCTGCCCAACAGGTAAAGCAAAAGCGTATGGGCTCCCGCCACCGCGGATTTGGAAAGGAGCATCCGAGAGGGCCGCCCCTCAGAGTGCGTATAGGGCACATTGAAGCCCATTCCGCCCGTGCCCGTGGTGCCCACCTTTAGGTAAACCTCTACGCCGGCGTGCTCCAGGGCGGCCGCCAGGATCTGAACATGCCGAATGAGCTGGGGGATGTATTGGATGGCCAAAAGGTGCTCCAGCTCCCGGCGCAGCAGATCGGCCGAGGCCCCCCGCTGCAGGGCGTACAAACAGCGCCGAGAGGCCGTGTACACGTCTTGATAGGCTACCACCGTGGCCGTGTTGATGCAGTCCACCACCAGCTGCGGCTTTTCCCGCACGAGCAGCTCGTAGAGCCAACTGGCCTTTACGATCTCCTCATCGAGCGTATCCCAGATGTCTCGCAGCAGCCGAAACCTGACTTCCGGATCGGCCAGCAGCTCGCGCAGGGAGCGGTCTTTCCAGGCCGTGCGCACCATCACGTTGCCCCAGGCCTCTCGGATGTCAACCTCCAGGCCCAGCGAGGCGGCCAGAGCGCGCAGCTCTTGGACGGCCTCCTCAGCTTCGGACTTCGTCAGGGCGGCCACGACCAAGCGCCCGATGCGGGCGCGCAGAAGCTCTCGGCATACGGCCCGGCCCACCAGGCCGGCCCCGCCCAATACCAATGCGGTTTTGCCTTCGAAACCCATGACGAAAAATTCAAATCGACTTGTCGAGGTTTGAGCACGATACGGTTACATCACCCGAGACGTGAAGACCGATCGTGTCAACGGGTGCACAATGTTACGAGCCCCCCCAAAGAAACGCAAACCGGTCAGGTTTGCGGTCGCAAACAACCCATAAGGCGCCGAGGAGCCTGCTTAGTCCATGATACGGCGCAGCAGGGTCGGCAGCCCCAGGTCTTGCTCTGCGGAGGGCTTTCCGCTATCCGAGGATAGCCGCACGACCTTGGGGTCTGCGCGTCTGCGATCGATAGCGGGTTCCTCCAACGGACGGCTTAACGGAGCCCGCTCTTCGTCTGGGGCTGTGGACCGAGAGGATCGCTCCGGCAAAGAAGACTCCACAACCCTATCCGATTCGGCCATAGGGGCCGACGCCGGGGCCAGATTCGGCCGTCGAGTATGCGGCGCAGCCAAAGCTTCCAGCAAGGGCTCGGCAAAACCGGTGGCCAGGACCGTCACGCGCAGCTGCTCGCCCACCTCTTCGTCCACGATAACCCCATGCAGGATCTCCTGCACATCCTGGGCCTCCCGGTTGAGCACCCCTAGAATGGTGCGGATTTCGCGCATAAGCGGTGGAGTGCCGGCGGTGATGTTCACCAGCACATGTCGAGCCCCGGCGATGGTGCGGCCATTCATCATGGGATGTCGCAGGGCTCCGTAGATCGCCTCTTCGGCCCGATTAGGTCCCGTGGCGGTACTGCTTCCAATAAGGGCAGCTCCGCCGTTTTCCAGGACGGTGCGCACATCCGCAAAATCCAAGTTGATCACCCCGCGCACGGTGATCACTTCCGCGATCCCCTTTACGGCGTTATAGAGCACCTGATCGGCCAACAGAAAGGCCTGCTCCAGGGTCAGATCCTCCCGTTCCTCGGCCAGCTCCATGAGGCGCTGATTGGGGATGACGATCAACGTATCGACCTGAGGGGCGAGGGCTTGAATCCCGGCCAGGGCCTTGCGCATCCGGGCCGGCCCTTCATCCTCATAGGGCATGGTGACCACGGCCACGGTGAGAATACCTAACCGGCGCGCCACACCACCGATGATGGGCGTAGCGCCGGTCCCCGTGCCTCCGCCCATACCGGCGGCCAAAAAGACCATGTCCGCGCCCTCTAGCACACGCTCCAGCTCCTCAATGGACTCTTCGGCGGCTTGGCGCCCAATCTCCGGTTTCGAGCCGGCTCCGAGTCCACGCGTGAGCAACCGGCCTATCTGCACCTTTGCCGGCGCCAGATTTCCATCCAAATCCTGCCGGTCGGTGTTGACCGCGATGAACTCCACCCCCTTGATGCCTTGGCGGATCATGTTGTTCAGCGCGTTGCCCCCTCCTCCTCCCACGCCTACGACCTTAATACGGGCTACCTCTTGGGTGGGGATCTCGATCACAAAGGGCATCGGTTGTTCTGGCATAGCCAGACTCCTTTTATGTTACAGTTCCTCCAGCCATCGTCCAATGCGCTCTACAAACCGCCTCCAAAGCCCCCTCCCCTGATCCCGCATCGGGGACCCTTTGCCCTCGGGGAGCTGGCTTAAGGCGTAGTGGATCAGTCCCACGCCCGTGGCGTACATGGGCGAGCGCACCTCCTGGGCCATGCCGCCATGCACCCCGACAGGCAGGCCGACACGAGCTTCCAGGCCGAGCTTGTGTTGGGCCAGCTCCGTGATACCCGCCAGCAATGCCCCGCCTCCGGTAAGAACCACACCCGCGGAGAGATGGCGCAGGTATCCGGAACGGCGCAATTGTTCATAGACGAGCTCGAAGATCTCCTCCATTCGGGGCTGGATGACCTGCGCCAAGGCGCTGCGCTGTATCGTCCGCGGCGGACGGCCGCCGATGCCCGGAATAGAGATCTGTGTCGCGTCGCGGACCCAATCCACCATTGCGCAGCCGTACTGGATTTTGAGCGTTTCTGCTTGCTCCGGCAACAGATGGAGCACCTTACGAATGTCCTCGGTCACGCTATCTCCGGCAAACGGGATGGCGGCCGTGTAGCGGATCACGTTGTTTTCGAAGACGGCCACGTCCGTAGTGCCTCCTCCGATGTCTACCAAAGCCACCCCGGCGCGCCGCTCCTCGGGATCCAGCACGGCCAAGGAGGAGGCCAGAGGCTGCAGTACGATATCGGCCACTTCGTATCCGGCCCGCTCTACGCAGCGCTGCAGGTTGCGCACAGCCGTAACCAAACCGGTGACTACGTGAAAGCGACCCTCTAGCCGGATGCCAGCCATCCCGACGGGGTTCTGGACGACGACGTGGTTGTCGACGATGAATTCCTGCGGCATGAGGTGCAGGATCTGCCGGTCGGCTGGCAGCAGCAGCCGTCGCGCGTCCTCCAGAAGCCGCTCTACGTCCCGCTGTCGGATCTCCCCGTCGCGCGTAGTGACGATGCTGCGGGTCTCGGAGCTGCTGATATGCTCTCCGGCCACGCCCACGTAGAGGGCGCGCACCTCAACGCCTGCGGCGCGCTCAGCCTCCTGTATGGCCTGCCGGATAGCCTGCACGGTCTGCTCGATGTTGGTCACCACCCCCCGGGTGATCCCGGTCGAAGGCGCTCGCCCGAGGCCCAGGATGTTCACGTGGCCCCATTCGTCGCGTTCGGCCACCAGGGCGCATACCTTGGTCGTGCCTATATCCAGCCCCACAACCAACCCTTCCATAAGCCACTCCTTGCTAGTGGGCGCCCTCCTTCAGGCGGGCGACGACCTGGCCTCGATACCGCACGTCGAGCTCCTCAAAACCCCGTCCTCCGCGGGGCAAGATCTCCTGCCAGTAGAAGGCCTCGAAGGCTTTCCACTGCTCCTCAACGCGCTCCGGATCGACGCGTACGGGCACGTAGCCCAAAGTGGTATACAGGACCAATTCCGGACCCGGATAGAGCGCGATTTCGGCCACCAGGGCCCGGCGCGGCCCCACCGCGGCCAGCCATCGCAGCCAGGGCAGCAGGGCCCGCATGACCGTATCGCGCCGGACCAGCCCGGCGCCATAGGGCGGCCCCAAGCCCCGTACCCAGGGCACGCTGGGCAGACCACGCTCCGGAGGCGGCAGCAAACGGCCCTCGTCATCCAGGTAAAGGCCTGGCGCCTCGGCTAGACGGGCCACGGGCTGCCGCTCCTGCACCTGAATCACCCACGCATCCGGCAGGCGCGGCCGGATGCGAACGGTGCGAAGATACGGATGTCCCACCAGCCGGCGCTCCCACATGGCAAGATGCGCCCCATAGAGCGGACTTCCGAGCGCGGGAACAAGGGGCCGAATCAGACTGGAATCGGCCACCCATCGGGCGCCCTCAACCAGAAGGCGACGGCATGTGAGCCCCTCACGCCACTTCCAAAACCCGAACCCAAGGGCTCCCAGAAACAACATCCCAAGTAGCAGCGCCTTGCGAAGCGAAGCCACAGCTAAAACCCCTCCCCCACAAGCTCGATTTCTAGCTCCAGCTCCACACCAAAGCGCTCCTGCACCACCTGACGTACGTGCTCGATAAGACGCCGCATATCCTGGGCGGTTGCCGAGCCGGTGTTTACGAGGAAGTTCGCGTGCTTATCGGAGACCATGGCCCCGCCGATCCGAAACCCCTTCAGCCCAGCCGCTTCGATCAGCCGACCCGCATACTCCCCCGGAGGGTTTTTGAACACGCTGCCCGCATTGGGCAACTCCAGAGGCTGGGTGGCGTTGCGCCGAGCCAGCAGCTCTTGTCGCCGTCGAAGGGCCTGTTCTGGGTCCACAGCGGGAAGCTCCAGCACGGCCTCCAGCACAAGAGCGCCCCGCAGGTCTGTGTATCGATACCCGTAGCGGACCTGCTCGCGTCGGCGTATCTGTCGGCGCCCCTCTTGGATGAGCTCTACGTGCAAAAGGTAATCGAAAAGCTCCACCCCGTAGGCGCCGGCGTTCATGATCACGGCCCCGCCCACGCTGCCCGGCACCCCACCGAGGCCCTCAATACCGCCCAGACCGCGGCGCAGGCATTCAAGCACGAGTTTAGGCAGGCTGTAGCCGGCGCCCACGGTCACGCGCGCGCCCTCGATATGCAGGTACTCCAAGCTGTCCTGGATCGCCACGACCACGCCGCGGATCCCCGCATCGCCCACCAGGATGTTGGTGCCCCGGCCCAGGATGAAATGCGGTATCGCCCGGCTCTGGAGCCATTCGACAATCTGAGCCGAGTCCTCCTTGTCGCGAGGCACCACAAAGACGTCGGCCGGACCTCCAATGCGCAGCGAGGTGTGTCGGGCCATCGGCTCCTGGAGCCGAACTTCTCCCCGCGTGAGCTTGCGCAGAGCCTCCAAAACAAGCCCGTTCATGCCTTCGTCCACTGCGCCCAAGCCTTCTCCACGAAGCGGTGCACATCACCGGCGCCCAGGCTAAGGAGCAGATCCCCGGAAGCCAGAAGCTCCGGCAACCGCTCCGCAAGCGCCGCCTTGTCGGCGATGTAATGCACATGACGATGCCCCAGGCGACGCGCGGCCTCAGCAATAAGGGCGCCGCTGACGCCCGCAATAGGGTGCTCGCGGGCCGGATAGACATCCAGCACCACCAGCAGATCGGCCTCCAGGAACGCGCGCGCGAAATCCTCGTACAGATCGCGCGTGCGGCTGTAAAGGTGCGGTTGAAAGACCGCCACAAGCCGACACCCCGGCCAGCCGCTCCGAGCTGTCTCTAGGGTGGCTCGCACCTCGGCCGGATGGTGGGCGTAGTCGTCGATCCAGATCACCCCTCCGTGCTCGCCCCGTAAATGGAAGCGTCGCTCCACGCCCGTAAAGGCGGCTAGGGCCTCGGCGATGCGGGGAAAGTCCACCTCCAGCTCCAGCCCCACGGCCACGGCGGCGAGCGCGTTTTGCACGTTATGTCGGCCCGGAACGGCAAGCCGCACCCGGCCCAGGGGGCGCTGCTCCTCCGAAACCGTAAAGGTGCTGCCCCATTGCTCTAGCTCCACCCCAACGGCCCGCAGACGCGCCTGCGGGGAGAACCCGTACGTGACGACGCGACGCTCCAGATGGGCCAGCAGCCGCTGCAGATTCGGATCATCCAAGCAGAGTATGATTGAGCCATAAAAGGGCACTTTATTGGCAAAAGCGCAGAAGGCCTGCTCCAAATCCTCCAAAGAGGCGTAAACGTCCGTGTGCTCCAGGTCCAGCGTGGTCAGCACGGCCAGCGTGGGGCTGAGCTGCAGGAAGGTTCGGTCGTATTCATCGGCCTCCACCACGATCACGTCTCCGGCCCCCGGCACGGCGTTGGAGCCAAAGACGTGTACCCTGCCGCCCACGATGATAGTGGGATCATAGCCGCCCGCGGCCACCACGAGCCCCACCATCGAGGTGGTGGTCGTCTTCCCATGCGTGCCCGCCACCCCGATTCCGTACTTCATGCGCATAAGCTCCGCCAGCATCTCCGCCCGACGGATGACGGGGATGCGCAGCCGATGCGCCTCCAGAGTCTCGGGGTTCTCCTCCGGACGCACGGCGGAGGAATAGACCACCACGTCCGCCCCGTGAACGTGCTCGGGGGCATGTCCCTCGAAGATGCGCGCCCCCAGCCGCTCTAAGCGTTCCGTTAGCTCGCTATGCCTAAGATCTGAGCCCGAGACCAGGAAACCTTGGTTGAGCAAGATCTCGGCGATCCCGCTCATACCCACGCCCCCGATGCCGACCAAATGCACATGACGGGTCCGGCCCAGACGGGGGGACCGACGCGGAGGCGGGGCCGAGAGGTTCATAATTGGGCTTCGATCAGTTCCCATACCAGGCGCGCTATCGTCTCCGCCGCACCGGGCCGGCTCAACTGCCGGGCCTGGACGCCCATGCGGATCCGGCGTTCCGGCTGCGCGGCTAGTTCCTGTAACAGATACCCAAGCTGCGCCTCGGCCTGCTGATCGGGCAGCAGCACCGCGGCCCCGGCTTGCGCGAAAAGCTCAGCGTTGCGGCGTTGGTGATCGGCCACCACGTTGGGCGAAGGCACGAGCACGCTGGGCAGGCCCGCTTGGGCTAACTCGCTCAGCGTGAGCGCGCCGGCGCGGCAGACCACCACATCGGCTGCGCCATAGGCCTCCGCCATCGCCTCCAGAAACGGGCTTAAGTACAGACGCGGATGGGGGGGCAGCTGGCTTCGCAGGCGTCCATAGGCCCCCGGGCCCGTCTGCCAGAGCACCTGCCAGCCGGCCTCTAGAAACGTGCTCGCCCATCGAGCCATGGCCCGGTTGAGGGTCTCGGCCCCCAGACTGCCCCCCAAAGCGAGCACCGTAAACCGATCGGGCGAAAAGCCCCACCGGCCGGCGGCCAAGGCTCGGGGTACGGTTCCGATTTCGGATCGCACGGGGTTTCCGGTCAGGCGCACCCGCGTCTGGGGGAAATACGCAGCCGCGGCCTCAAAACCCAAGCACACCCAGCGGGCCCAACGGGCGAAACACCGGTTGGCCAGACCGGGGTAGCTGTTTTGCTCTTGCAACACGTAAGGTAGGCCCCGCAGGACAGCCGCGCTCAGCACGGGCACCGTTACGTATCCCCCGGTGGCCACGATCGCATGCGGCCGTATCCGGTCCAGCAGCCTCCAGGCGCGTCCCAGACCCCGTCCTACCACGACGGGCAAAGACAGGTTGCGCCACCACTGCCGGCGTCTTAGCCCCCGAGCCGGTATCGCATAGAACGGATATCCGGCCTGCGGTACCACGCGTCCTTCCAGTCTTTCCGGAGTTCCCGCGAAGGCGATCTCCACCTCTGGCTTCAGGCGACGAAGCGCCTCCGCAACCGCCAAAGCAGGGTATACGTGCCCTCCTGTGCCCCCGCCCACAAACAAAACGCCCGGAGGCGCCCTCACTGTCGCCTCCGAGCCTGTCGGGATACATTGAGCACAATTCCGGCCTGAGCGCAGCTTACCAGAAGCGCCGTGCCGCCGTAGCTGACAAACGGCAGCGTCTGCCCTGTCACAGGCCCTAAACCCACTACAATGAGCACATGCACGAAGGCCTGCACGAGCAGAGCCGTCGTCAGCCCGCCTGCAAGCAAAAAGCCCAAAGCGTCAGGCGCCCAGCGCGCCACATAAAAGAAACCCCGCACCAAGAGGACGACAAACAAACCCACCAGGGCCGCCCCGCCCACTAGCCCGTACTCCTCGACGATGATGGCGAAGACAAAATCATTGTACGGCAAGGGCAGAAAATCCCGCTGCACGCTTTTGCCCATGCCTACCCCGAACAACCCACCGTTGGCGAGCGCGATCAGGGACTGCACCACCTGATAATCATCCCCCAGCGGGTCAAGCTCCCCCTGCCCGATGCGGGCCGCAAAGCGCTCCAGGCGCTCCCATCTGTAGGGAGCCATTCCTATTAGGATCCCGGAGAGGGCTATCCCAACAAGGCCCACCACAAGAAGCTGACGCACCGGAATGCGGCCCAAAAACAGCAGCACGGCCGATACGACCAGCAACAGCACGGCCGCGCTCAGGTTGCTGGGACCGATCAAGCCCACCCCTAAACCGATCCAACAGAGCGCCGGCAGCAGCGCCCGATCCATGTCCGCGATACAGGGCTGCTTGCGGGCCAGCAAGGTAGCCAAATACACCGTAAGCGCGGCGCGCGCCAGCTCCGAAGGCTGAAAACTGGCCCCTGCTATACGCAGCCATCGAGCCGAGGCCCCCGGACCTTCGGCGAACCACCAGACCAGGCCCACAAGGCCCAGGCTAAACAGGAGCACAGCTCGACTCCAACGGGCCACCACATGATAATCGATGCGGCTCAGGATCAGGAGCGCCGCTATCCCCATGCCCACGTGGGTCAAGCGACGCAGCATGAGCCCGCCTAAGCCCCCCTCCGCCCGGTGGGTAGCCAAAGACGCCATAGAGGAGAAAACGGCCAGGGTACCCAGCAACAGGAGGGCTAGGACCGTCCACAGAAAAATCCGGTCCACTCCCCCAGGCGCATCAGGGGTGGGACGGTAGGACATCGTCATTACTCCAGAGCCAATACCAGTCGCTTAAAGGTGTCCCCGCGGTGTTCGTAGTTTTCGAACATATCGAAACTGGCGCAGGCTGGGCTCAGCAGCACCACCTCGCCCGGACGAGCCAAAGCGCGAGCCGACCGAACGGCGTCCTCCAGCGAGCGGGCTGGCACAAGCAACTCCACAAGCCCCCCTAGCTCCTGCTCGATCTTATGGGCCGACTCGCCGATCGTGATCAACACGCGCACCTTGCGGGCCACAAGAGGCTTGATTTTGCTGTAGTCGTTTCCCTTATCGCGCCCCCCCATGATGAGCACGATGGGCTGCTCAAAACTTTCCAGCGCGTACCAGACGGAGTTAACGTTCGTCGCCTTGGAGTCGTTGACGTAGAGCACCCCATCGAGCTGACGAACGAACTCAAGCCTATGCGGCACCCCCTCGAAGGTCTGAAAGCTTTCCCGCACCACATCCTGGCGGATCTCCATAACGCGGGCGGCTAGGGCCGCGGCCAGCGAGTTGTACAGGTTGTGGCGTCCCCGCAAGTTCAGGTGCTCCATGGCGATACCCCACTCCTGTTGGTCAACTCGAACCACGAGCTCACGACCTCGCAGAAAAGCCCCCTCGGGCAACTCCCGCTCTAGGCTGAAGCCCAAGCGGCGAGCTTGAACGGGCGTATGCGGATCAACCCCAAAGGGGCCGACTACGGGATCATCGGCGTTGTAGAGCAAGAAGTCTTGGGGGGTCTGATGGGCTGCGATGCGGAACTTGGCCTCCGCATAGCGAGCGAAACTTCCCCCGTATCGATCCAGGTGATCGGGGCTGATGTTGAGGATCGCCGCCACATGGGGCCGGAAGCTGAGCACGTGATCCAGCTGAAAACTGGAGACCTCCAGCACCACCATGTGTTCGGGGCTAAGACGCAACACGAAATCCGAAAACGGGGCTCCGATGTTGCCCGCCACCACGGTGGGCCGGCCTGAGCGGCGAAAGATGTGACCGATGAGCGCCGTCGTGGTGGTCTTGCCGTTCGTGCCCGTGATAGCCACAATGGGCGCCGGACAGAACCAGGAGGCGAGCTCAAGCTCGCTGTACAAGGGCAGGCCGCGTTCGAGCAGGGCCTGCACAAGCGGGGCTTCCGTCGGCACCCCCGGACTGATGACGGCCCAGTCGGCCTCCAGGGCGCGTTCGCTATGTCCCCCCTCCTCATAGGAGATCCCCTGTCGCAGCAGGGCCTCACGCGTCGGCTGCGGCAGCAGACCCTGATCCGTCACGAACACCTCGGCTCCGAGCCGATGGAGCAGCTCCGCCGCGGCTCGTCCGCTGCGCGCTCCGCCTATGATCGTGACGCGTTGCCCTCGTATGGGCTGCAAAGGCGGCATATTCAGCGCAACTTGAGCGTGATGATGGTGAAAACGGCCAGGACCACGGTGACGATCCAGAAGCGCACCACCACCTTGGCCTCGTGCCAGCCCTTTAGCTCAAAGTGATGGTGGATGGGCGCCATGCGAAAGAACCGCCGGCCATGACCGTAACGGCTCCGGGTGTATTTGAAGTACGTGGTCTGGATGATCACCGAAAGCGTCTCTAAAAAGAAGACCCCGCAGAGAATCGGCAGCAATAGCTCCTTGCGCACCAAGATGGCGATCGCGCCGATGGCCGCCCCCAGGGCGAGTGAACCCGTATCGCCCATGAAAACCTGCGCCGGGTAGGCGTTGTACCACAGAAAACCCAAGCAGGCCCCCACCATGGCCCCGACGTAGATGGAGAGCTCCCCCGCACCGGGCAGGTAGAGGATGTCTAGGTAGTCGGAGAAATCCACGCGCCCGGAGACGTACGCCAGTATGGCCAACGCGATCCCCACGATGGCGCTGGTGCCCGCAGCCAGGCCATCGAGGCCGTCCGTGAGGTTGACGGCATTGGAAACAGCCGTGATGATGAACGTGACCACCGGGATGTAGATAAGCCAGCCCAGATCCAGGTCTGAGATCCAATGCCGAAACAGGTTGTAATCGAGGTTTGTGTCCTTGACGAACGGCACCGTGGTGAGCGTCCGAAAGCCTTCAAAGGCCGGATGTGTGTACAGGATCGTCCCCACCAGCAAACCCAAAGACAGCTGCCCGATGAGCTTGGTGCGCTTTCGAAGCCCCGCCTTATTGCCTTTGACGACTTTGATGTAATCATCCACGAACCCCACGAGCCCCATCCACAGCGTCACCAAAGCCATGATCCACGTGTAAACCGAACGCCAGTCCCCCCACAGGGCTAGGGGCAGCAGAATGGCCAAGAGAATCAATATCCCGCCCATAGTGGGAGTGCCGACCTTCTGCTGGTGTGAGGCGGGGCCGAGCTCGCGGATCCGTTCTCCGATCTGACGCCGGCGCAGGGCCCGAATGAGGGGCTCACCCAGTAGCAGCGCGATCAGCAGGGCCGATAAGGCGGCCAGGCCGGCCCGCACGGAGATGTAGCCGAAGACCCCGAACCCCGGCGGGGCGTAGGTGCGCTCCAGCCACATAAGCAATTCGTACAGCACCGCCCTACCTCCCCGTAGCCCCCGATCGCAGCCGGAAGGCCTGCTCCAGCTCCCAGCGATCATCAAAGGGGCGCTTTTCGTGTCCGATCACCTGATACGTTTCATGCCCTTTGCCCGCCACGAGCACCACGTCCCCGGATCGGGCCTCCAGGGCGGCGAACCGGATCGCCTCGCGCCGATCCAGGATGCGCTCGACGCGCTCCGGATGCGCCATGCCGGCCAAAATCTCCTGCACGATCGCCTCAGGGTCCTCCGTGCGCGGATTGTCGCTGGTGAGCACCACCCGGTCCGCGTAGCGCTCAGCGATTTGGCCCATGGTGGGCCGCTTGCCCCGATCCCGATCTCCCCCACAGCCGAAGACCACCCAGAGGCGTCCGTCTGCCGGACATTCGGCGCGGAGAACACGCAGCACGTTTTCAAGCGCATCCGGCGTGTGCGCGTAGTCCACGATGCCGATCACCCCATCGGCGCTCCGCACGCGCTCCAGACGGCCCCGAACAGACGGGCAGGTGCTCAGAGCGGCCAGCACCTGATGGGCCTCTAGGCCGAGCTCAACAGCAGCGGCCCAAGCGGCCAACAGGTTGTAGACGTTGAAGCGTCCGACCAGACGAAACCCGTACGAACGCCCCCCCACGCGCAGCCGGATCCCGGACAGGCCCTGCTCCAGCACCTCGGCCCGGTACGCGGCGGGGGTCTGCAAGCCGTAGGAGACCACCCGACGAGCCGGGGTGTCGGCCACGATGGCCGGACCGTGGGGGTCATCGGCGTTGTAAACGGCTACGGCCTCCGGCCGGAGCCCGTCAAAGAGCTTCTTTTTGGCCGCAAAATACGCCTCCATGCTGCCGTGATAGTCTAAGTGGTCCCGGCTCAGGTTGGTAAAGACGGCCACCTGAAAGGGTAGGCCCCATACCCGATCCTGATCGAGCGCATGCGAGGAGACCTCCATGACGGCCGCCCGACCGCCGTGCTGCGCGATGCGGGCCAGCAGGCCGTAAAGCTCAACGGACTCCGGGGTCGTATGCACGGCCTCCTGCGCTTCGCCCACCAGATCGTAGCGGACCGTCCCGATAAGCCCGGCGGGGATGCCGTTTTGCTGCAGCGCATACTGGATTAAGTGGGTCGTGGTGGTCTTTCCGTTGGTGCCCGTGACGCCGACAAGCCTCAGGCGACGTTCCGGATGGCCATAATAGGCGGCCGCCAGCTGAGCCAGCGCCCGGCGCGTGTGCGGTACCTGGATGTACGCCACGCCAGGGGCGCGCGCCTCCGGGAGAACCTCCACCACCACGGCCACGGCCCCCTGGCGGATGGCCGCCTCCACAAATCGATGTCCGTCAAGCTGGGTGCCCCGGAGCGCCACAAAGACGCTTCCCGGCCGAACGCGGCGCGAATCGTAGACCAGATCCCGCACCTCCTGCTCCAGTTCGCCTTCGGCGCGCAACACCTCCACGGTCGCCAGCAACGTCCGCAGCTGCATAGTCGCTACTCCGGTTGCGCCACCAAGCGCACCACGGCCGAAAGCGGCCGCCCTGGCCTCGGATCCTGGCTAACCACGCGTCCCCATCCCGACCACAAGACCCGAGCGCCGCTTGATTCGAAGGCCTCTACGGCCCAGCGCAGCGGCCAACCCACAACATCCGGGGTCAGGCTTGGACGGACGCCTGCGCGTATGCGCAACGTCGCTCCCGGACTCAGAGGGGCGCCAGGGGCGGGCGCCTGGGTCAGGACCCATCCACGCGCCTGCGAGGGCTCCAAGCGTAGCCCCAGGGCCTCGCAGCGCGCGCGAGCTTGCTCGATGGGAAGCCCCAGCACGTTCGGGGCCGGGATCCGGAGGTCCTCAGACGGCCCCCCGCTGGCAAGGCTCAGAGCCTGCTGCACCCCAGGCATAGCCCCCACCAGACGATAGACGATGCGCTGAAATACGGGCGCCGCCACTTCGCCCGCGTAATAGGCCCCCTGGGGGTGGCCGATCATGACCAGGAGCACGGCCTGGGGATCGCGGGCGGGGAAGAAGCCCACAAACGCGGCCCGGTATTGGGCCTCATAGCGCCCTCCGGAGACGACCTTGGCCGTACCGGTCTTGCCCGCCACAGACAACTCTGCAAGCCGGGCCCGTTTGCCTGTGCCCTCCTCTACCACCCCCTCTAGGAGTAAGCGCAGCGTGCTGGCGGTCTGCGGCGAGCAGACGCGCCGGATAAGACGCGGCCGCGTTATCCAACGCCGCCCACCATTTGGCTCGCGGCGTTCGGACACCACAAACGGACGCACAAGCCATCCCCCGTTAGCCGCGGCCGCATAGGCGCACAGCAGCTGCAGCGGGGTCACGGCCACCTCGTAACCGATGGCCATCCAATAGAGCGTGGTGCCCGACCATTGGTGAGGTTTCTTTAAGCGCCCCGACACCTCGCCCGGCAGGTCGATCCCCGTTGGGCTTCCGAAGCCCAGATTCCGGGCCATCTGATAGAGGGCCCCGGATCCGAGCTGGCCGGCCATCTGAGCCAAAACGATGTTGCTGGAGCGCGCAAAAGCTTCGGCGAAGGTAAGCTGCCCCCATGGCTCGGGATCCGACATAACGCGCCCCCCGAAGGTGCGCACCCCGCCCGCGGTGAAAACGCGCTCAGGACGCACGATCCCGCGTTCAAGAGCCGCCATCGCCGTGACCAGCTTGAACGTAGAGCCCGGCTCTACAGGATCTGTAATGGCGCGGTTGCGGCGCCATTCAGCCGGAAACGCGGCAGGCCGATTGGGGTCATAACCGGGGTAGACGGACCACCCCCGAATCGCACCCGAATGCGGGTCCATCAGGATCGCCATACCCCATTCGGCCCCAGAGGCCTGTACGCCCTCGGCGAGCTCATCTTCCAGGATGGCCTGCTGGCGCAGATCGATCGTCAGCACGAGCTCCTGACCGTGTCGGGGGGCGAGCTCCGAGGCCCCTATGACCGGACGCAGATGTCCATGTCGGTCGCGCCGCACCAGACGCCGGCCGGGCTCCCCTCGCAGAAAAACCTCATAATAGGCCTCCACGCCGGCCATGCCCCTGCCTGCTGCGTCCACGTACCCGAGCACATGCTCGGCCA
This sequence comes from Bacteroidota bacterium, assembly GCA_025059945.1. Classification (NCBI taxonomy): domain Bacteria; kingdom Pseudomonadati; phylum Bacteroidota; species Bacteroidota bacterium. The sequence continues at coordinate 145,038 of JANXDC010000015.1, read as the reverse complement.
GCCCCTGATAAGGATAAACGCGCCTCCAGAAGCGCTCTAGGATCAGACCCGGCCATCTGCTCGGGTCCAGCTCCCTGGCCTGGGACTCCAACAGCTCGGGCTCCAAAACGACATAGCGAGCCCCCGCGGCCCGGCGTACCCGCTCCCTGTATAGCTCGGGCTTGCGACCCAAAAGGCGCCCCAAGTGACGATACAAGTCCTCGGCGCGCTCACCAAAGCGAGGGGCCTTGGGATCGACCGCCACCCGATAGCGAAGCTCGGCGGTCGCCAGCAACCGCCCGGCCCGATCGTAAATGGCCCCACGGCGGGCGGGTATGGACACATAGCGATGGGCTTGCTGCGCTCCCAGACGGCGCAGCTCTGCCCCCTGAACCGTCTGGACGTAGAGCAAGCGGATGATCGCGCCCAGCAATCCCAGACCCAGTAGCACCCCCACGACCCACAGACGCAGGTGCATTCGCGTGCGCTCGTCCATCATGGCTCTACATACAGCTGACGATACGTGAGACCCTCTACCAGACCCAGCGCTTGAGCCGCCTCGTAGATGCGAGAGGGGCTTGTGAGCCGATAATATTCGTGCTCATACTGGGCCTTTTGGGCCTGCAGGGACTCGTGCTCCCGCCGCAACCGAGCCACCTCATCGGCCAGCGCCTGTATCTGCAGCACGTGCCATACGTACAGCAGGCCGGCGGCGAAAAAGCCCAACAACAAACCTAGAACCGTCCGATTGGGCAGGCGCTCCACCGCCCAAGTCCGATAGACCCTGGAGCGCCTGCGCGCCCCAAATCGGCGAGCGACTCGCCTGGGGGTGGGACCCATGTCCCCGGCCATGGCGCGCACCTCAAGGTTCATGGCGCTTCCGTACGCTCGGCCACCCGCATCCGGGCGCTACGCGCGCGCGGGTTGCGGGCCAGCTCGCCTCCATCGGCTCGGATAGGCTTATCGGTAAGCATCCGCCAGGGCCGCAGCAAGCGCCCATATAGATCCCGCACCGGACGTCCGCTGGGATTGCCGTACTGCATAAAGCGCTTAACCAAGCGGTCCTCAAGGGAATGATAACTGATCACCACCAGCCGTCCCCCGGGCCGTACCCATGAGGGGATGGCCGTGAGGAATCGTTCAAGGGCGCCCAGCTCGTCGTTGACCTCTATGCGGATCGCTTGAAAGACCCGCGCCAAAGCCTGAGGCCGTTCGGGCTCGGGCACCACCGACTCCACCGCGCGCCGCAACGCAACCGTATCCGAAAGCGGTCGGGCTCGAACGATCGCCTGGGCGATCTGACGCGCCCTAGGTTCCTGTCCGTAGCGCCATAGGATGCGCCCCAGCCTCTGCAGGTCGTACGTGTTCACCACGTGAGCGGCCGTGCGCGGACTACGCCGATCCATGCGCATATCCAGCGGCCCTGCATAGCGAAAACTAAAACCTCGCTCGGGGGCATCCACAAAACGCGAGGAGAGCCCTAAATCGGCCAACACCCCATCCAATCGCTCTACCCCCATGCGCGCCAGATGGCGATCGATCTCCGCAAAATCGCCTTGAAGCATTCCCACCCGTCCTCGAAACGAGGCAAGCCGCCCGCTTGCAGCCCGGATGGCTTCCGCGTCCCGATCCAGGCCGATCAGGCGCCCGCGGGGGCCCAAACGGCTCAGAATCCCATAGGCGTGTCCTCCGCCCCCCAGCGTAACGTCCAAATACACGCCATCGGGATCTGTGAGCAGATGCTCTAGAACCGCCTCCAGGAGTACAGGCTCATGCCGGTACTCGAGGCTGTTCACCGGGAGCCTCCCATGACCCATTCGGCCTCTTGCCCAAATTGCTGCACCCCCAGCTCATGCTGCGCAAACGTCTCGGGATTCCATAACTCGATGCGATCCAACATGCCCACGAGCAAAACCCGGCCCCGAATGCCGGCCCATTGCAAGAGTTCTCGAGGGATCATGAGGCGATTTTGTCCGTCTAGCTCCACATCCTCAGCCCAGCGCAGAAGCTCGCGCACAAAACGCCGCACATTCTGTTGGTAGAGGTTTTGCTGCCGCAGCCGATCTTCAATCAACTGCCATACGTTCACCGGATACAACACCAAGCAGGGGTCTTCACCCCGGGTTACCACAAAGCGCCCCTCCGCCTCTGGACTCAGAGCGCGCCGCAGCTTCAGAGGCAGCATAATCCGCCCCTTTTCATCGACAGCGTACTCGTACTGCCCCTTGAAGCTGGGCATTCTTACCACTCTTTACCACTTTTTACCACGGATAGCAGATCAAGATACGCAGCGAATACGCAAAGTCAAGAGCAGACAGGAGGCGCTTTGTTTAAAAAAACGATGCCGGAATTAGACCAAGGGCCGCCCGGAGAGATTTTCCTGAAGCAACGCCAATGAAGGCGGTGGAATCGAACAAAAATACGACGCCAGCCAAAACAAAATGCACCCGCAACCCGCCTACGTGGGGCTTGAGCCCCTTTTAGGGGCTAGTCATGGCCTCGGAGGGCTCCTCAAAGCGCACGTTCACGTGGCGGGCCGCGTAGGCGTCATCGAGCCGGCGCACCGGAGTAGTGTGAGGGGCTGTGCGCACCCGCTCTGGCTGCGTCTCAGCCTCCTGGGCGATTTGGATCATGGCCTCTATGAAGGCGTCCAGGGTCTCTTTGGACTCGGTCTCCGTGGGCTCTATCATCAGGGCCTCGGGCACGATAAGCGGGAAGTAGACGGTGGGAGCATGGAAGCCGTAATCCAGGATGCGCTTGGCTATATCCAGCGCCCGCACGCCATGGGCTTTTTGGCGGACCGCACTGAGCACGCATTCGTGCATGACCGGACCCGGATAGGGGGCTTCGTAGTAAGGCCACAGCCGGCGCAGCAGGTAGTTGGCGTTCAGAATTGCGTGTTCGCTTACGCGCCGCAGACCCTCCGGACCGTGCAGGCGAATGTAGGCGTAGGCGCGCACGAACATGCCGAAATTACCCCAGAAAGCGTGCACCTTGCCTACGCTCTCCGGCTTGTCCCAGTTGAGGCGATAACGGGTTCCGTCCCAGCACACCTCGGGCTTGGGCAGAAATTCCCGTAGACGCTCCGCCACGGCCACGGGCCCGCTACCGGGCCCCCCTCCTCCGTGGGGGGTAGAGAAGGTTTTGTGGAGGTTCATGTGCACCACGTCAAAGCCCATATCGCCCGGTCGCGCGATGCCCAAGAGCGCATTCAAGTTCGCCCCATCCATGTAGAGCAAGCCCCCCACGCTGTGCACCAGATGGGCGATCTCCTGGATCTGGCGCTCAAACAGACCCAGCGTGTTGGGGTTGGTCACCATGAGGCCGGCCACGCGCTCATCGAGGTGCTGTTGTAGGGCTTCAAGATCCGTCAAGCCGTTTTCATTGGAGCGGATGTTGACCACTTCATAGCCCGCGATGCGCACGCTTGCGGGGTTGGTGCCGTGGGCGGAGTCGGGAACAAGAATTTTCGTGCGTTGCTCTCCTTGCCGCTCATGATAGCGGCGAAACAGCAGAAGACCGGTCAGTTCGCCTTGGCTTCCGGCGGCAGGCTGCAGGGACACGGCGGCCATGCCGGTGATCTCCTTTAGGAGCTCCTGTAGCTCGTACATAAGCCGCAGCGCCCCCTGTACGATCGGCTCCGGAGCCAGCGGATGCAGTCCGGTCCAGCCCGGCAAGGCGGCCAGCCGCTCGTTGAGCTTGGGGTTGTACTTCATCGTACAAGAGCCGAGCGGATAGAAGCCTTTATCGATGTGGAAATTCAAGCTCGAAAGCCGCACAAAATGGCGCACCACCTCGGGTTCGCTCAGCTCCGGCAATTCGGCCGGTCGTGAACGGAGCCATGCTTGGGGCAGGGGGCTTTCAGGAACATCCAAGCGAGGCAATGTGTACCCCTTGCGGCCCGGACGCGTTTTTTCGAACAGAAGCGGTTCCGGCATCTTGGGTATCCTCTCTCATGTTCGATTTTGCGAGAGCACTAGCCAGGCCTGGCGGGCGGCCTCTTGCTCGGCAGCTTTTTTACTGCGGCCAACACCGGTGCCCAGCAGGCGGTTGTTGACTATCACGCTAACGGTAAACTCGCGCGCGTGGCTGGGCCCGCTTTCGGCCTCCACCCTGTAAACAGGCGGGGGCCAACCACGCGCTTGGGCGTATTCCAAAAGCAGGCTTTTGTAGTTATCCTGTTGCGCCAACAGCTTCTCCAGTTCCTCTCTTTGCAGCAGCCGCGTCATGAAGTAACGGGCCGCTTCAAATCCCTGGTCCAGAAAGATGGCCCCCATTAGAGCCTCGAAAGCATCGGCCAACACGGTTGCGCTCTGCCGCGTACCGGCCGCTTCAGCCTGGGGGCCAAGCTCCAGCAAGGAGGGCAACCCTATAGCGGTGGCGTACCGAGCCAGATTACGGCCATTGACGATCTGGCTGCGGTAGCGCGTAAGGGTTCCCTCCTCAGCCTCTGGGAATCGATGAAACAGGAAATCCGCCACCACAAGTCCCAGAACGGCATCCCCCAAGTATTCCAGCCGCTCGTAGGAGTTCCCCCCCGAAAGCGCCGAGCGATGGCGCAGAGCCTCCTCGAAAAGACCCCACTGTCGCACGGGCACGCCGAGCAGGGCCTCGATGCGCTCGCGGCGCGAGGGCGCCACGCTCGGTCGAGCGCGGCGCATCCAGCGTGTTAACCATCGGCGAATCCAGCCCATCTCCAGGTTCCGGCCGTTACACCAACACCGCAGACGGCCGGTGCGTTTCCCGCACACGCTTCGGCTCAGGACCCAAAGCGCCGCAGGGCGAGCGTAGCGTTGTGCCCCCCGAAGCCGAAGGTGTTGCTCAGCGCCACCCGCACATCGCGCACCACGGGCCCCCGGGTGGTGTAATCCAGATCGCACTCCGGATCGGGCGTCGTGTAGTTGATCGTGGGCGGGATAGTGCTGTGGTAAATCGCCAGCGCCGTGGCGATCGCCTCGACGGCCCCGGCGGCCCCCAGCAGGTGCCCAATCATGGACTTCGTGGAGCTCACGTTTAACCGATAGGCGTGTTCACCGAAGACAGTCTTGATGGCCCGTGTTTCGATTTCATCGTTAAACGGGGTCGAGGTGCCGTGGGCGTTGATGTAATCAACCTCCTCAGGCTCAATACCGGCATCCTCTAACGCAGCCCGCATCGCCCGGGCCGCTCCGTCTCCGCTCGGATCTGGGGCCGTGATGTGGTAGGCGTCTGCCGTGTACCCGATGCCTACCACCTCCACGTAGATACGCGCGCCCCGCCTCAAGGCGTGCCCGAGCTCTTCGAGCACGAGCGCCCCGGCGCCTTCGCCCAACACAAAGCCGTCTCGGGTCGCATCAAAGGGACGGCTTGCCGTCTCCGGGCTCTCGTTGCGCGTCGAGAGCGCCTTCATGGCGTTGAATCCGGCCACGCCCAGCTCGCAGATGGCCGCCTCGGATCCGCCGCATAGGATCACATCCGCATATCCCATTTGGATGAGCTTAAAGGCGTCGCCGATGTTGTGCGTGGCCGTGGCGCAGGCCGAGATGGCCCCGTAATTGGGCCCCTTAAAACCGTAGCGAATCGCGATCTGGCCCGGTGCGATGTCCGGAATCAACATAGGGATGAAAAAAGGGCTGATCCGGTGCGGCCCCTCCGCGAATAGGACCCGAGCCTGGTGAGTGAAGATCTGAATGCCCCCGATGCCCGATCCGAAAACCACCCCCACTCGGTTTTTGTCTAGAGACCTATACTCCAGCAGACCTGAATCGAGAAGGGCCTCATGGGCGCTCACCAAGGCGTACTGGCAGAATGGATCTAAGCGGCGGACCGTTTTGCGATCGAGGTGCTCCAGGGGATCGAAACCCTTTAGCTCACAAGCGAAGCGGGTATCATACTGGGAGGCGTCGAAATACGTAATCGGCCCCGCACCGCTACGTCCTTCGAGCATGCCCCTCCAAAAATCAGGAACGCTCAAGCCGATCGGCGTGAGCGCTCCCAGGCCTGTGATGACGACCCGTCGTCTGGGGGAGCTCATAAAAGGGGATCACCGAATGCCCAGTTTTTCCTTCAGATAGGCCAAGGCATCCCCTACGGTGGCGATCTTCTCAGCCTCCTCGTCAGGGATGGTGATGCCGAACTCCTTTTCGAACTCCATGATGAGCTCGACCGTGTCCAAGGAGTCGGCGCCCAAATCGTTGGTGAAGCTAGCTTCGGGACGGATTTCGCTCTCGTCCACCCCGAGTTTGTCGACAATGATTTGTTTTACCTTGGCTTCCAGATCCATAGGCTCACCCTCCTTCTTTGTAGCGGCATAAATCTCTTGCAACGGACCAAAGTACGGAGATTTTCAGGCGGGCCGCAAACTACATCAGCATGCCGCCATCGACTTGGATAACCTGCCCGGTGATATAGCGAGCCGCCTCGGAGGCCAAAAACACGACCACATCGGCCACGTCCTCGGGCTGCCCGGCCCGTTTCAGGGGTATGAGCTCCAGCATAGCCCGGCGAGCGGCCTCCGGCAGAGCGCGGGTCATGTCGGTTTCGATGTAGCCGGGCGCAAGGGCGTTGACCGTGATGCCTCGGGAACCGACCTCCTTGGCGATGGCCTTTGTAAAACCGATGATTCCGGCTTTTGCCGCCGCGTAATTGGCCTGTCCGGGGTTGCCCATGAGGCCCACGACCGAGGAGAGGTTGATGATCCGGCCCCAGCGTTGCCCCATCATGGGGCGCAGAGCGGCCTTGGTGAAATGAAAGACGCTCTTAAGATTCGTATTGAGCACCGCATCCCAGTCCTCCTCGCGCAGCCGCAGCAGCAACCCATCGCGCGTGATGCCGGCGTTGTTGACGAGCACATCCAGGCGACCCCACTGGCGCAACAGGTCCTCTACGACGGCCTGCGCATGGAGGCCATCGGCGGCGTCGCCCTGATAATGGAGCACGCGCCGGCCACGGGCGCGCACGGCCTCCAGCAGACTCTCAGCCTCTGGCAAGGCGCTGCGAAACGTAAAGGCCACGTCTGCCCCCGCTTCGGCCAAGGCCAGCACGATAGCGCGGCCGATCCCGCGGGAGCCGCCCGTAACAAGGGCCGTCCGGCCCTGAAGCGAAAAACGCTCCGGCGTCATGTTAACCCCGCACGGCGTGTAACCAAGCCCGAAGGTCTTCCGCCTTGTCCAGGCCCAGCACCTGGACCCCCGGAAGCGCGCGGCGCACTAGCCCCTGCAATACGGTGCCCGGCCCCACCTCGACAAAACGCTCGGCCCCATCGGCGGCCATGCGGGCCATGCTTTGCGCCCAGCGCACCGGCGCCGTTAGCTGCTCCAGGAGCCGCGCGCGGATCTGCTCGGGGTCGCGTGTGGGCTCGGCCGTCACGTTCAGGTAAACCGGACAGAGGGGCGTCTGCAGGGGTACGCGCTCTAGGGCCTCGGCTAGGCCCTCTCGAGCCGGCTCCATCAAAGGAGAATGAAAGGCCCCGCTTACGGGGAGCTCCTTGACCAGTTTGGCCCCCCGAGCGCGGGCTAGCTCCATCGCACGCCGCACCCCGGCCATAGTGCCCGAGATCACGACCTGCCCTGGGGCGTTGAAGTTGGCCGGCCGCACCAGGCCCGCCTCCGCCTCCGCCTCCCGACAAATGGCCTCTACGAGCTCATCCCCAAGCCCAATAATGGCGGCCATCCCGCCCGGCCGTTGCTCGCCAGCCCGCTGCATAAGCTCCCCCCGCAGGCGCACGAGCCGCAATCCGTCGGCGAAATCAAGCGCTCCCGCCGCAACGAGCGCGCTGTACTCGCCCAGACTATGCCCCGCCACCATGTCGGGCCGCTCTCCAGCTAAACAGGCCCATGCGGCCATGCTATGTACGAAGATCGCCGGCTGCGTATAGGCCGTCTGCTTGAGCCGTTCTTCGGGCCCCCCGAAAAGAACCTCGGACAGCGCAAACCCCAGCAGCTGATCGGCGCGCTCGATGAGGGCCCTCGCCTCGGGGAAGGCTTCGTATAAAGACCGGGCCATGCCCACGTATTGGGAGCCTTGACCGGGAAAGAGAAAAGCCGTCACCATGCTTACACCCCTCCCCCTAGGAGGCCGAAAACGCCGCCTCGGATGGGGCGAGCGTGTGCATCGGAACGCTATCGTAAGCCCATCTGAGATATATCGCACCCCACGTATATCCGGCCCCGAAGGCGGCCAGGATCAAGTTATCGCCCTTCTTCAGCCGCCCCTCCCAATCGTACAAACACAGCGGAATGGTGGCGGCGGTCGTATTGCCGTAGCGATCGATGTTCATCATCACCTTTTCGCGCCCGATTCCCATGCGCCGCGCCGTGGCCTCGATAATACGCCAGTTGGCTTGATGGGGCACCAGGTAGGTTACGTCCTGGCCCGTGAGTCCGTTGCGGGCCATGATCTCAGCAGCTACGTCGGCCATCCCCTCTACGGCGCGTTTGAAAACCGTGGGGCCGTCTTGATACAGGAAGTGCAGTTTCGCGTCGATCGTTTTGTACGATGGCGGGTTCAGGCTCCCGCCTCCCTTCATGCACAAAGCCTCGGCGCCGGATCCATCGCAGTACAGACGCGCATCCAAAATGCCCACTTCCGGATCAAGGGCGGGCTCAAGCAAGACCGCGCCGGCCGCGTCGCCAAAAAGCACACACGTGCGCCGATCTGTGTAATCCGTGATGGCGCTCATCTTGTCCGCCCCGATGACGAGCACCTTGCGGTGCTGGCCGGTGGCGATGAACTGCGCGCCCGTAACGAGGGCGAACAAGAACCCGCTACAGGCGGCCGACAGATCAAACCCCCAAGCGCGCCTGGCGCCGATGGCTTGCTGCACCAAGCAAGCGGTGGCGGGAAAAAACATATCGGGCGTCACGGTGGCCACGATGATCAGGTCCAGCTCCTCGGCCTCGATCCCTCGCTTCTGCAGGACCTCTTCCGCCGCCCGAGCGGCCATGTAGGCGGTGGCCTTGGTGGGATCGCGCAGCACGCGCCGCTCCCGGATACCCGTTCGCTCTTGGATCCAGGCGTCGGTGGTATCTACGAGCCGCTCCAGGTCCTGGTTGGTGAGCCGTTCCTCCGGCAAGAAGTGGCCGACGGCGGTGATCGCGGCGCGCACGCTCATGTTCGCTTCCCCCTATCCCTAAACGGGCTATGAGGCGCCAATCGCCTGCATGGCCTGGGCGATGTGGCGGTTGACCTGCAAGCGCCCCATCTCTTCGGCTCGGCTGAGCATCTGCGAGATGGCTTTGGCCGTAGAGCGCCCATGTCCGATAATGACGATACCGTTTACGCCGAGCAGGGGAACCCCCCCGTAGTGTTCGTAATCGAAGAGGGTGCGCAGCTCGGCGATAGCGGATCCGAGAACCTCAAGAGCCCTCGCTTCCAGGGAGAGCTCCTTCAGGCGCGCCTGCAGGAGACGATCCAGGACCGTAGCAAAGGATTCGCCAAATTTCAGCACCACGTTGCCCACAAAACCGTCACAAACCACCACATCGGCCCGGTTCAAGAGCAGATCGCGACCTTCGACGTTGCCGATAAAACGCAAGGACGGATCCTGCGCCAAACGGGCGTAGGCCTGTTTACTGCGCTCGTCGCCCTTGGAGGGCTCCTCCCCGATGTTGAGCAAGGCCACCCGGGGATCGGGGCGCCCCAAGACGTGCTGCACAAAAATCCGCCCCATGTGCGCAAACTGCACCAGATGCTCGGGGCGGCAGTCCACGTTCGCCCCCACATCCAGCATGAACGAAAACCCCTCCGGCCCGGGCAGGTAGGTGCCTATGCTCGGGCGACTTACCCCCTCAAGGCGACCCAACACGAAGAGCGCAGCGGCCATGACCGCGCCCGTATGACCAGCGCTGACAAACGCATCGGCCTCCCCGCGCGCGTGCAGACCAAGCCCCACCACGATGGAGCTGCGGGGCTTGGCTTTGACCGCCACCGCCGGGCTTTCCGCCATGCCGATCACCTCCGGCGCGTCGACGATGCGCAGAGGCAACTCACGCCCCCCGAGCCGCTTCAGTTCGGCTTCGAGCAGCCCCCCAGGACCCACTAGCAGCACCTCCGTTATCCGCCCCGGAGCGCGCTGCAAGGCCTCGATCGCCCCGGCGACGGTGACATGGGGGGCGTGATCCCCTCCCATGGCATCGAGCGCGATCCGCATGAATCGGGGACCCTACCTGTGCGCTACGCCGATTCGGGTTTTACCAGGATGCGACGGCCTCGGTAGAAACCACAATGGCGGCAGATGCGATGCCGCTCCTTGGGTTCGCCGCAGTTGGGACATGACTCGATGTGATGCGGCTTTGCCAACTTGTAGTGCGTGCGCCGCTTGTCCCGGCGCGACTTGGAATGCTTGCGTTTGGGATTGGGCATGAGGCGACCTCCTTATGCTCCTACGGGATCTCGGCGAGGACAACCGGCGCGATGCGAGCTCAGATTCAAGTTGGATCCACACTCCGGACACAACCCCAGACAGTCCTCTCGACAGACCTGCTTGAGCGGAATCGATAGCAGGACCGTCTGCCGCACATCGTCGGTTATATCCACATCCCGGACGCCCACCCGAATCGGCCGGAACTCCTCAGCCGAAAGCACAGGGGGAGCTTCAGGGGCGTAAAGGATCGAATAGCTGCCGATCAACCTTTCCGAGTAACGCTCCAAGCATCGATCGCAAATGAGCTCCGCTTGGGCGCTGGTCTGCAAAAGCACCAAATACTGCCCCCCTCGACGCTCGATATCCACCTGTATCTCGACTTGGCCCCGAAAGCCGCTTTCAACGAGCTCCAACTCTTCCACCGGATGCCAGAGCTGCATCCGCTGCCACCCCTCGATAAGATGCAGGATGGGGATGCGTATCATAGCGGCCGTTTACGGATAGAGCCCAAAAATAGCGGGATGCACCCAAAGATACAAGGCGCGTTTTTCACAATCTCCTCTTGACCCGAGCCCAGACCTGCCGTAGGTTTGATAGGGCACTCGACATTCCGTGTGGATAAGTTGTGCATAATTAACCCGGCCTCATCGGCGGGGCGTGATTTTTATTTTCTCTGTCCAAACCACCAAGCCATGCATCAGCCCTGCTTTTGTGGATCTCGCGCATGTACGGCTGGGGAGAGCCGCTCGTCTCTTCTGCCTAGCTTTGGGCGCGACGGACGGCGGTAGGGAGGGGATTGTGGAAAACTTATCCACACATCGCGGATATAACCATCCCGAGCAGCGAACCATGGCGGCTGTCGAATCGACGGCGCAAGAGGTTTGGGCGCGTTGCCTGGCGTTGATCCGGGACAACATCCCACTACGCGCCTACAAAACCTGGTTTGAGCCTATTCGCGCCATCGCTCTGCGGCAAGAGGCCGGGGGCCCGGTGCTGATCCTGGGCCTGCCGTCGGGGTTCTTCGTGGAGTGGATCGAAGAGCATTACGGCCGCTTGTTCTGGGCCGCGATCCGCGATGTGCTGGGATCCTCAGCTCAAGTGCAGTATGAGATCACGCTAGAGGACGACCCCATAGCCCTTCCCCCTTCTCCCCCCAGAGGACTGGAATGGCGCGCGACGCCTTCAGCTTCGGCTCCCATGCCCACATCGCCCCCCCTACCCAATCCTATGGTGCTGCCCGGGCTGCAGAAGCCCCCTTTCGAAAGCCAGCTCAACGAGTCCTACACCTTTGAACGCTTCATCGAGGGGGACTGCAATAAACTGGCCCGCAGCGCAGCCTGGGCGATCGCACAAAACCCGGGCAAGACCTCCTTTAACCCTTTTTTGGTGTATGGTGGCGTGGGGCTGGGCAAAACCCACCTCATCCAGGCTATCGGCAACGAGGTCAAGCGCCGCATGCCGAGCGTCAAGGTGTTCTACATTTCCAGCGAGCGCTTCACCAACGAGTTCGTCATGGCCATCCAACATAACCGCGTCAACGAATTCTCTTTGTTCTATCGGCAGATCGATCTGCTTATCGTGGACGACGTGCAGTTTTTCGCGGGCAAGGAAAAGACCCAGGAGGAGTTCTTCCATATCTTCAACGCGCTGCACCAAAGCGACCGGCAGATCGTGCTCTCCAGCGACCGCCCCCCACGGGATTTACAAGGCCTTGAAGACCGGCTGCTTTCCCGTTTCAATTGGGGGCTGAGCGTAGATCTGCAGCCGCCCGATCTGGAAACGCGCATGGCTATACTGCGCCGCAAGGCCGCAGACATGGGTCTATCGCTGCCAGAACCTGTGGTGGACTTTATCGCGCAGCACATCACCTCGAACATTCGCGAGCTGGAGGGCGCCATTATTCGGTTGCTGGCCGTGTCCTCCTCCCAGAGCCGACCCATAGACTTGGCCTTGGCCAAGGAGGCTCTGCGGGATATCATCCGCGATCATCGGCTCAACGTGACCATCGAGCAGATTCAGCGGCAAGTGTGCGCCTATTTCGGGATACCGGAGGATCTGGTGCGAGCCAAAACGCGCAAGCAAGAGGTCGTCCTGGCTCGCCATATCGCCATGTACTTGGCCAAAAAGCTGACCAAGTCCTCTTTGAAAACGATTGGCTTACACTTCGGCGGCCGGGATCATTCGACCGTGATCCACGCCTGCGAATCGATCGAGCAACTGCTGGAGGAAAACGAACGCTATCGCAAAATGATCGCAGAAATTCAGCGCAAGATCGAGCTAAACGCACTATAAAAAGGGATATACGCCATGTCCACCGTTTTCACCCTCGATGCCTCGCAGGAGAACACGCAAGCGGCTGGAGTGCGTCTGGAGCTAGCAAGCGACGCACTGCTGACAGCGTTGCAGGTACTGGCCCCCGCCATCCCCTCGCGCTCCACAATGCCCATTTTGGAATGCGTGCTGCTGGAGTCCGACGGCCATGGGCTTCGGTTATCGGCTACAGATCTGGAGATCTTCGTGGAGCGCAGCCTGCCCCTGTCCGCCCCCCCCTTCCGGGTGGCCGTTCCGGCTCGTCGGCTCCTGGATACGCTCCGAGCCCTCGACACGGAGCCCATCGTGCTAGAGGTGGCCTCCGGTTCGCTGCAGCTCACCACAGCGCATGGGCGTTATCGGATGGCCACGTTGCCAGCTGAAGAGTTTCCCAGCCGTCCCAATCTGGAGGAGGGCACCGAGCTAGCGTCCTCCGCAGAGGAGCTTCGGCAGGCAATCGAGCAAGTGCTCTTCGCGGCCAGCACAGACGATCTGCGGCCCGCCCTGAACGGGGTGCTCCTGGAGGTGCGTCCTGAGGAGGTGCGCCTGGTCGCCACCGATGGTCACCGCCTGGTGCGCCTGCGTTCAGCCCACTTGTTCCAGGGCTCCGTCCAAGAGAGCCGAAACGCCATCCTCCCCGCGCGGGTCGTGGGGATGCTGAGCAAAATGCTTGGACGAGACACAGCCGAGACATGCCGCATTCGGCTGGGCGCCAACCAAGCCGCCTTTTCGTGGGGCGGGGTGCTGTTTGTTACACGCCTCATCGGGGAGGCCTACCCGAATTACGAAGCCGTGATCCCCACCTCCTGGGAGCGCCGGCTTCGCATAGACCGGGAGGCCTTTCTTAAGGCCCTCAAGCGCGTAGCGTTATACGCGAGCACGCAGGTGCATCAGGTGCGCCTGCATCTCAAGCCGGGGGAGCTGCTGCTGGAGGCTGAAGACCTGGATCGCGCCAATTCGGCCCAAGAAACCGTCATAGCGGAGCTGGAGGGAGAGCCTCTGGAAATAGGGTTCAATGCGAAGTACCTAACGGAGGCCCTCTCCCATTTGGACGCTGCCGAGGTGCTCCTAGAATGTACGCGCCCCAATCGGGCGGCCGTCCTAAAGCCCGCCCGATCTGAGAACGCAGAAGACGTGTTGATGCTCATCATGCCGGTGATGCTCAACCCCTACTGAGGGGCCCCGCCTTGGCCGTGATCCTCTGAGGCAGATTGGGTCTCGCCCCGCTAGCGGCGGGCGATCCGCAGCCGCACCGTTTGCGTGCCCCCTTGGCGCCAGATCACAAGCTCCAGAACCTCCCCCACACGGGCGTCTCGGATCGCGGCCAAGGCAAACTGCGTACTCGATACAGGCTCGCCGTTTATGGCCAGTATTACATCTCCCGGCCGCACGCCCGCCGCCTCCGCAGGGCTGTTGGGCTCCACATTGGCTACGAGCACCCCTTCGCTGGAACGCAAGCCCAAAGCCCGCGCCAGGCGGGGCGTAAGGTCTTGAATCTGGATGCCCGTGTAGATCTGGCGGTCCACATAGCCCCTGGCCTTAAGTTCCGCCACGATCTCACGGACCCGGTTTGAGGGGATCGCAAAGCCCAAACCCACAAACCCCCCGCTGGTCCCCCCAGTGTAGATGAACGTGTTCACCCCGACGACCTGCCCCAACGCGTTGACCAAGGGCCCGCCGGAGTTGCCGGGATTGATGGCGGCGTCCGTTTGGATCATACCCCTGTATACACGAGGCTCCTGGGGGTTGGGGCGGAAGTTGCGCCCCACGGCGCTTACCACGCCCACGGTCACGGTGGGCTGTTGATCCATGAAAAGCCCAAAGGGATTGCCCAAAGCGATCACCCACTCGCCCACGATCAGGCTATCGGAGTTGCCGAATTCCACGTAGGGCAGAGGGCCATCGGGTTCGATTTTAAGCAGCGCCAGATCCGTCACGGGATCGGCCCCCACGAGCTTGGCCTCATAGTGCCGACCCTTGAGCGACACCGTGATCTGGGCGGCCGATTCGCCGATCACATGTTGGTTGGTGACGATATAGCCATCGGAGGAGATCAAAAAGCCCGAGCCCACGCTGGTTACGGGGCGCTCCAGATACGGGCTCTGACGCCCGCCGAAGAAGAAGTCAAAGAACGGATCATAAAACGGATTCACGTAACGCTCCACGCTCGTGACGCTGATACTCACCACGGCCGGGCTCACCTTCTCGATGGCCATGGTGATCGCATTGCGTCGCCCTTGCGCGATCTCATCCCGATATGCGGCAAGCCAGCGAGCCCCGGGGCTCGACAGGGCGGGGTTTTCCGGTGGGGCCTGGGCGGTGCCGTGACAGGCCACGGCGCCGAGCAAGCCAACCAAGAGCAGCCCCCAAAGCCTACGCATAGGCGATCCTCCTATGCCAGCAGAGCCTCGAATGCGGCGGCAGTGGTCTGCCACGAAAAGCCCCGAGCCCGCTCTTGAGCGGCCTCCCCCAGAAGGCGTCGTCTCTCCGGGTCACGCAAGAGCCGCTCAAGCCCGTCGGCCAACGCCTGAGGCTGGGCTGGGGCTACGAGCAGGCCTGTTCGGCCCTCTTCGACGAGTTCCGGCATAGAGGCCGCCTGTGCGGCGACCACGGGCAGGCCCGCCGCCATAGCTTCCAGCAGCACGAACCCGAAGGTCTCGTGCAAGCTGGGATGGCAGAATACGTCTGCGTTTCGGTAGTAATACGCCAGGTGGGCCCGATCCTCCACAGCCCCGGCCCAGCGCAGCTGCGCTTGCAGACCTAAGCGTTCAGCCAAAGCGCGCAAAGCCTGGGCCTCTTGTCCATCCCCTACGATCGTGGCCCGCCACGAAACGGCGCGGCGGTTCAGCTCCGCCCCCGCCTCCAGCAGATAGCGGATGCCCTTTCGAGGATAAAGACGGGCCACGGCCAGCACTTCCGGGATCTGCCGAGGCCGGCGCGTTTGCGCGCGCAACAGCGCAAGCCAGGCCTCATGATCGAAGCCCGGATAGATGAGCTCGATCCGCGCCTCAGGGCGGCCGTAGCGCCGGCTGATCCGTTCCCGGGCGAAGCGGCTAATAGCCACCACAACGGGGGCCCGCTGAAGGGCGCGCGCCTCCATGCGGGCTTGCCAACGCAACGCCCAACGATACAGCCCCGGCTCTGTCGGGGCTATGTCCGCGAAAATCGCCAGCGGCAGCTGCACCTCGGCAGGCCGATCCAAGAAGAGCCCCTCCCAATCCAGGGCCACCAGCCGGTCCGGCCTGGCCGAGGCGATCTGCCGAGGCAAGGCCCAGCGGTTCCAGCGCACCCGGTCTAGCAGCTGCAGCCCGTAGTGGCGAAAAGGGCTACGGTAGCCGAAAAGTCGCACCTCGTATCCGCGCGCGCGCATAGCCGCCATCCAGGCGCGCACATACGTCGCGGTGCCGCTGCCTTCGGCAAAGCTAAGCGGCCAGCTCGTAATGAGCCCGATGCGCCGCGATTTCATGAATGCTCTAATGGGGGCAGGACCCGCACAAAGCGCCGCTTACCGACCCGAATCAAGACCGGCTGCCGCACCTCCAATACGGCTCCCGGATCTGTGACCGGCTGACCCTCCACGCGCACCCCCCCTTGCTCGATCAAACGGCGCGCCTCCGAGGTGGAGGTGCTCAGACCCGACTGACGCAGCAGCTGCGCAAGCGGCATTTGCGCCTCAGGGGCCCTCCATTCGGGCACCTCTTCGGGGATCTCCCGGCGCACGAAGAGCCGCTCAAAGTGCGCTCGCGCCCGGTCGGCGGCCTCCGGACCGTGATACATGCGCACGATCGTCCAGGCCAGGTGGTGTTTGGCGTCGCGCGGTGTGCGCTGGGCCCAGGCCGCAAGCTGCGGAAGCTCCTCCTCGGGCACGTCGGTGGCGAGTTCGAAATACCGGTAAATCAGATGATCCGGGATCGAAAGCACCTTGCCGTACATCTGCTCCGGGGCCTCGTTTAAGGCGATGTAGTTGCCGAGCGATTTGGACATCTTCTCGACCCCGTCGGTGCCCTCCAAAATAGGCAACAGCACGCAGACCTGAGGCTCCTGACCGGACTCCCGCTGGATGTCGCGCCCTACAAGCAGATTGAACTTTTGATCGGTGCCTCCCAGCTCTACGTCCGCTTTCAGAAAAACGGAGTCCTGGGCCTGCGCCAGGGGGTAGAGGAACTCATGGATGCCGATGGCCTCTCCGGTTCGGTAGCGCTTCTGGAAATCGTCGCGCTCCAGCATGCGCGCCACGGTGTATTTGCTCGCAAGCCGGATCACGTCGGCGAACGTCATCGAGGCCAACCAGGCGGAGTTGTAGACGATGCGCGTACGCTCGGGATCCAGGATCTTGCTCGCCTGCTCGAAGTACGTCTGCCCGTTGCGGCGCGTCTCCTCCAGCGACAGCGCCGGACGGGTTTTGCTTCTGCCCGTGGGATCTCCGATCATGCCGGTAAAATCCCCGATTACGAGCACGGCCTCGTGTCCCAGATCCTGAAACTGCCGAAGCTTGCGCAGCACCACGCTGTGGCCCAGGTGCAAATCGGGCCGACTCGGGTCGCAGCCGAGCTTGACCACCAGCGGCCTGCCTGTGTCCTCGGCGCGTCGCAGCTTCTGCACGAGCTCCTGTTCGGAGATGATCTCCGCCACCCCTCGGCGGATAAGCCGCAACTGCACTTCGATCGGTGGAAAGACCATAGGCTTTAGTACGCAGCTAACCGGACTGGAGACATGCAAAATACGACGCCCTGTCGCGGCCGGAAAAGCTTCCTCGGAACTTGGGTCCTTTGTAACTTTATGGTCCGGAGGGGTGGCAGAGCGGTTGAATGCACCGGTCTTGAAAACCGGCAGGCCCCACCGGGGCCTCGTGGGTTCGAATCCCACCCCCTCCGCCACGCACACCCGCCCGGCCGACGCGGTCTTGGCTACGCGCGGTGGCGTTTTAGCAGTCGCTCCAGTTCCCGCTTGGCCTCGCGTTCGGCGATCTCGGCTCGACGATCATACTGCCGCTTGCCCCGCACGAGGGCAAGCTCCACTTTTGCCCATCCCCGTTTGAAATAAATCCGCAGCGGAATGAGCGTTAGCCCCCGCTCGCGGGTTTTGCCGTATAGGCGCATAATCTCCCGCTTGTGCAGAAGCAGCTTGCGGGGCCGCAGGGGGTCGTGATTGTAGCGGTTGCCGAACTCATAGGGGCTGATGTGCATATTCCGCAGCCAGACCTCGCCGTTTTCGATCGTGGCGTAGGCGTCTTGAATGTTGGCCTTGCCTTGCCGCAGCGCCTTCACCTCCGTGCCCGCTAGCGCGATCCCGGCCTCTAGGGTCTCCAAGATCTCGTATTCGTGACGGGCTTTGCGGTTGGTCGCAACGGTATGTTGGCCGGGGCCGGTCACGGGGCGCTCCTGGGCTCGGTATCAGGGGGAGAGTAACGGTAAAAATCCAGCATCGGGAACTCATCCAGAAGCCCGTGCAGAAAGCAGTATTCCAAAAGGGTCTCCAGACCCGCCTGGAGGTATGGATCGAGGTCTATGCGCACCTGTTCCCAATAGTCCCGGTAGGGGGGCGCGGGCTCTAAGGTGCGCAGGTATTCCCCCCGATGCGCATCGGCCCACTGCCGGAGCTCCACCAGGGCCCTTACCGTGGGATCATCCAGCCCCCCCGTGGGCGCAGCCCATAAGGCCCACACCAGGGGCATAGCGGTCAGCTCGAACCACTCCTGACCCAGATCGAGCACAACCCCCGGAAAACGCGTCAGCAAGGCCTCTTCCCCCACCAGGAGCACAGCATCCGCTCTGCGCAGCCCTTCCTCCAAATCTGGCCTCCGCAGGGGCACAAAGACCGGCTTTCGCTGATAGTGCTCCAGAAGCACCACGTACGCGATCACGGCCTCCCCAAGGGCTCGGGGATCGAGCGCGATGCTCTGGATCTGATCTAGGGGACGCCCCAGAAACAGGCGCGCGGCTGGGTTGGCGCTCTGGGTGCTGATCGAGACACCGGGAACGAGCTCGTAGTGCTCTTGATGGCGAGCGTACTCCAAAGGAGACAGCAGCCCGAGCTCTACCTGCCCGCTGCGCAGCCATTCGGTGCATTGAGCCGGACTGCCGAGGCAAACGGCAAAGCGGACCCCTGAGGAGTGGAAGCGCTCGGCTGCCCAAGCCCAAAGGCGGGCTGCTGGCAAGTCCCAGATCGCAACCCGACGCGTGTAGACTCGATCCGTCACCCGCCGTTATCTGTCGAGGTGGGCCGTCTTTCCCGAATGCGCGCAGCCTTGCCCTGCAGCCCTCGCAGGTAGTAGAGCTTGGCGCGCCGCACGCGGCCCTGCCGGATGAGCTCGATTTTGGCGATACGGGGGGAGTAGAGGGGGAAGATCCGCTCTACCCCTACGCCATCGGAGACCTTGCGCACCGTAAAGGTTTTCTTGGCCCCCTCGCCCCGAATGGCGATCACGACCCCCTGAAACTGCTGGATGCGCTCTTTATCGCCTTCGATCACGCGCACATGCACGTTGATCGTGTCCCCCGGGCGAAAAGCGGGGATGTCATCGCGAAGCTGCGTGGCTTCCACTATCCGCATCAGCTGTTCCATGGTCCGTTTCCTTATGCTTGGGCTTCTGAATCCTCTAACAGGTCCGGCCGACGCGCACGTGTACGCTGCAGGGCCTGTTCCTCGCGCCAGCGCCGAATCGCCTCATGATTTCCCGAGCGCAGCACCTCGGGCACGCGCATGCCGCGAAATTCAGCCGGACGCGTATACCAGGGCGCGTCCAACATACCCGCTTGAAAAGAGTCCGTGAGCGCAGACTCAGCATCCCCCAGCACCCCGGGCAACAGGCGCACCACGGCGTCCAGCAAGACCAAAGCTGCCAACTCCCCTCCGGAGAGCACATAATCTCCGATCGAGATCTCGCGCGTTACCAGGCGCTGGCGCACCCGCTCGTCGACCCCCTTGTAATGCCCACAGAGCACGATGAGGTTCTCTTTTAGCGACAACTCGTTAACCAAGGCCTGCGTGAGACGAACGCCATCGGGCGTAAGGTAGATTACCTCATCATAGGACCGCTCGGCCATGAGACGCTCGACGCAGGCGAAAATAGGCTCTGGCCGCAAGACCATGCCCGCCCCGCCGCCATAGGGATAATCGTCGATCTGCCTGTAGCGGCCGATTCCGTAGTCGCGCAGGTTGTGCACCATCACCTCGAGTCTGCCTCGCTCCTGGGCCCGCCGAAACACCCCGTGCCGCAGCGGACCCTCAAGAAGCCCGGGCACGGCGCTGATGATATCGACCCGCATCAGAGGTCCAACAGCCCCTCAGGGGGGCGCACCAAAAGCCGACGCCTCTGAACGTCCACCTCTAGCACAAAGGCCTCCACAGCCGGCAACAACACCAAACGCCCATCGGGTCGCCGAATTTGGTATACATCCTGCGCCGGCATCCGCAACACATCCTGAACCTGCCCCCAATATTGTCCGTCTTCCGTCTCTACTTGGGCGCCGAGGATGTCGTGGATGTAAACCTTATCCTCCGGAAGGGGCCAAAGCTCCTCCTCGGGGATGTAGAGGGACATACCTACAAGGGTGTCGGCCTGCGTCCGAGTGAGCACGCCAGCCAGCTTGAGTACCACGGGAAGCCGATGCGTAAGCTCCAAGCGCACCCGCTCTACGCGCATCGGCCGCGCCCGAGTCGGATCCGGCCCTATGTAAACTTGCTCAAGCTTGCCAAATCGCTCCGGAAAATCCGTCTCGGGATAAACCCGCACTTCACCGCGCAACCCGTGACTACGGCGGATGCGCCCGATCAAGCACAACTGCTCGGGCGAGATCATGACGGAGTACGATCGGATCGTGCGTCGGCGATCAAAAGCCGAGCCCGCTGCCCCCGCCGAGCGGCGGCAGCAGCAAGCAGTAACCGGAGCGCCTGCGCCGTTTTTCCGCCCTTGCCGATCACCTTGCCCACATCCCGCGGATCAACCCGCAGATGATACACCACCCGCCCATCCGCGCCAAGCTCATCGCGCACGTACACCGCTTCCGGATGATCAACCAGGTGCTGCACGATGTGGAGCACAAAATCTTTCATGGTTTCCTCCCCCTAATCCGAACCCGGCCCAGGATCAGAGCCTATGGCTATAGCCTGGGGCGAGGGCAAGACGGGGCTAACAGGTTCATTCGGCGCTTGCGCCCTCAGCTGCGGCTTCGGCAGCCTGCCGGGCGGCGGCTCGTTGCTGGGCCAGTCGGCGTTCCTGCTCCAGACGCTCTGCCTTGCGCATCATGACCCTCTGCCGAACGGCCTCCAGCTTGGCCTCCCGCTGCGCCTTCCAGGCCTCATAGGCGGCCTGAATCTCCTCCGGGCTTTTACCCCAACGCTCTAGGTGCCACCGGAGCAAGATTCCGGCCTGCCTGAGCAGGCTTCGGGCCGTATCCGTGGGAATGGCCCCGTTGCGCAGCCAGTACAGCACCCGCTCCTCTTTCAGCCGGATTTCAGGCGGTTCGCTCAAGGGATTGTACTGACCCAAGGATTCAATGAAGCGTCCGTCACGGGGCGCGCGCGCATCGGCGGCCACAAGCTCGTAGACCGGCCGTTTTTTGCGCCCCAGGCGCCGCAAACGCAGTTTAACGGCCAAAAGAGCGCCTCCTTATTTTGTCGGGATCTTTAAGTTAACGAAAAAACGGAAAGCCCCGCAAGGTGCGGCCCTGTTTGCCAAGTTTCTGCCAGGTCTTCATCCAGCGGCGCAGCTCTTCGAATTGGCGCAGGAACTGGTTTACCTCGCGCAGCTCCACCCCGCTTCCCTGCGCGATCCGACGACGCCGGCTCGCGTTTAGGATCTCCGGATGCCGGCGCTCTTCCGGGGTCATGGAACAAATCATGGCCTCAATGCGGCGCAAAGCGCGCTCATCCAGATCCCAATCTTTGGGCAGGGCTTTCTGTGCGCCCGGGATCATAGAAAGAAGCTCCCGCAAGGAGCCCATTTTGCGAATCTGCCCCAGTTGCGCGTAAAAGTCCTCCAGGGTGAACTCTGCCTTGCGAAGCTTGCGCTCCAACAAGGCGGCCTGCTCCCGATCGTACTGCTCTTGGGCCCGCTCCACGAGCGAGAGCACATCGCCAAAGCCCAAAATGCGCTGCGCCATGCGGTCCGGATGAAAGGGCATCAGCTGATCGAGCCTCTCGCCCGTTGAGGCGAACTTTATGGGCTTCTGCACCACGTAGCGGATCGACAAAGCCGCCCCTCCGCGGGCATCTCCGTCCAGTTTTGTCAGCACCACCCCGTCGAAATCAAGCCGTTCCTGGAAGGCCTTGGCCACCCGCACAGCGTCCTGCCCGGTCATACTGTCGACCACAAAGAGCGTCTCCTGCGGCCGCACGGCCCGCTTGATGGCCGCCACCTCCTGCATCATGGCCTCATCGATGTGCAAGCGGCCGGCCGTGTCCAGGATCACCACGTCGCGCGCAGCGCGTCGGGCCTCTCGAACCCCCTCTTCGGCCACGCGCACGGCCTCGGCCCCGGCCAGGCTGAAAACCGGCACCTGAATCTGTGCTCCTAGCGCACGCAGCTGCTCTATGGCGGCAGGCCGATGTACGTCGGCCGCCACCAGCAGAGGAGCGCGACCTTTTCGCTTGAGATACGCCGCAAGTTTGGCCGAAAAGGTCGTCTTGCCCGAACCCTGTAAGCCCACGATCAGGATCACCGTAGGCGGATGCGCGCTAAAGCGAAGCTCCTCGCGCTGCCCACCGAGAAGCGCGACCAGCTCATCGTAGACGATCTTGATAAACTGTTGCCCAGGCGAAACCTGCGCATAGACGCGCTGCCCTAAGGCGCGCTCCTTTACGCGCTCGGTAAAGTCCCGCGCCACTTGATAGTGCACGTCCGCCTCAAGTAGCGCCCGGCGCACCTGGCGCATCGCCTCAGCGATGTTGAGCTCCGTGATGCGGCCCTCGCCGCGCAGTGTCTTGAGCGCGGCCTCTAGCTTCTGAGAGAGCTCCTCAAACATAGCCCCTCTTCTCCAAGCCTATTGCATAAAAGTACGAAAGCACCTGCGCCCCCAGCCAACCTAAGAGGCTTCTAAGAAGGAGCCTCGAGCTCTTGAGCGCCGCTCGCATCCGGCCGTAGCTTATAGGTGGGGGATAATCCGAGGATCTAGGCTATGCGATGGAGCAAGACGCTATGGGTTTGCGCATTTGCTTATCTGGGTCCCGCCTCGACGGAGGCCCAACCCGTTACGATCCGGCGGGACCCTCGCATTGAGGAAATGGTGCGGGCCGTCTCCCCGGCCGAAATCGAGCGCACGATCCGAACGCTGGCCGCCTTTTACACCCGGCATACGCTCAGCACGCAGCGCGACCCCCGCGTGGGCATCGGCGCCGCCGCCCGGTGGATCGAGGCCGAAATGCGCCGCTACAGCCAGGTCTCCGGGGGACGGCTGCGCGTTGAGCTGGACACCTTCACCCTGAACCCCGACGGACGTCGCGTCGATCGGCGCGTGCGACTTGCGAACATCCTGGGCATCCTGCCCGCCCGCGACCCTCAAAACAAGCAGGTCATCTTGGTGGGCGCCCATTACGACAGCCGCGCCTCCGACGTCATGGACAGCACCTCCTATGCGCCCGGAGCCAACGACGACGCCTCCGGCGTGGCCGTGGTTCTGGAGCTGGCGCGCATTCTGAGCCGCTACGAGTACGACGCCACGATCGTGCTGGCCGCCTTTGCAGGGGAAGAGCAGGGCCTGTTGGGCTCCGAACACCTGGCGCAGCGGGCCAAACGGGAGGGCTGGAACATCATCGCCATGATCACCAATGACATCGTGGGCAACACCGAGGGCGATCGAGGACTGAAAGACAATCAACGCCTGCGCGTCTTCTCCGAAGGCGTGCCCGCAGCCGAAACACCCGAAGAGGCCCAACTGCGCCAGAGCATCGGAGGGGAAAACGATAGCCCCGCGCGCCAGCTGGCCCGTTACATCAAAGAGGTCGGGGAACGCTACGTGGATCACTTCGAGGTCAAGCTCATTTACCGCCGAGACCGCTTCCTGCGCGGAGGAGATCACATCCCGTTTAGCCGCCAAGGCTTCCCCGCGGTTCGCCTTACGGAGATGCACGAGCACTTCGATCGGCAACATCAGAACGTGCGCAGGGAAGCCGGACGTAGCTTCGGGGACCTGCCCGAGTTCGTCGACTTCGCCTACGTGGCGCAGGTGGCGCGCCTGAATCTGGCCGTGGTCGCCAATTTGGCTTGGGCCCCGGCCGCCCCCCAAGAGGTAGAAATCGACATCAGCGAGCTCAGCAACGACACAACCCTGCGCTGGAAGCCCGGGACGACACCCCCGGATCTTGCCGGGTACTACGTGCTCATCCGCGAGACGACGTCCCCAGTTTGGGAGCGCAAGCTCTTCGTGGGAAACCGCACCGAGGTCACGCTGGTCGGATACTCCAAGGACAACTACTTTTTCGCCGTGCAAGCCGTCGACGAGCAAGGGCACGAAAGCCTCATGATTTGGCCCCGACCCGCAAGGCGCCGCAGCCCCTGATTCACAAGTCGTAAAGCTCTCGCTTTGGACGGCGTACCAAGCGGAGTTCGGGCTGACGGGCAACCGGGCTCTCAAGGGGCTCCCCGTCCCACACCAACAGATCCCCCACCCGACACCGAAAGTACTGGCATAGCGCCTCGATGGTGCGAAAATCGATGCGCGTGGTTTCGTTCTTATACAACGCGTTAAGCGTCTGATACGAGATCGGGACTTCAAGGGCAAGGGCTCGCACGGACCGGATTTTGCGCTCGGCCATGAGGTGACGCAGACGACACTGAATAGGCATGCTACGCTCGCGTGCTTACAAGGGGCCTCTGTAATAGCTCTTTTTGGTATATGATAATAACATATTTTACTACTAAGATCAAGCGTAAACCCGCTTAGCCTCCGATATCCCTATACGGGGAACCAGGCCCGTCTGGGCTCTGTTGCATGGGCCGGCCTTGGCTTTCGGACACATTATGGACGCGATCAAGCATGCCCTTGAGCGATCCCCAACGGCCCAGCAGATGCTAGGGCGGCTGGGCGCACTTCAACGGGAGCTTGTGCAGGTGCGCGGAGCTCCCGGAGCCTTGTTGCCCGCGCTACTGGAGCGTTTCTATCGGCGTTATCGAAGGCCCTTGTGGATCTTGGTGCCTAGCGAAGAAGAAGCGCGACGCTGGTTGATCGACGGGCCCACTTTAGGATGGGAGCTCGTATATCTTCCCGAAAGCGGCTCCAGACCCTATAATCCCGACCAACTCCCCGATCCCGGCAGCCTAGCCCGGCGCTGCGAGGCGCTCTTAGCGCTGCGTGCAAGCCCCGCCCCCGTGCTCCTTTGCTCCGTGGCCGCGGCCTTCGAGCGCGTCCCCCCTCCGGAGTCTCTAGCGGTGCAGACCCTACGGCTCCGTCGGGGTCAAGTCATGGGCCGCGACGCGCTCCTAGGGTGGCTTCGGGAGCACGGCTTTGCGCGCGCCGCTCTTGTGCGGGAGCCCGGCTCCTTTGCCGCCCGCGGCGGGATTGTGGACGTCTTCCCCTACACAAGCCCTGAACCGATTCGGATCGAGTTTTTCGGGGACGAAATAGAGACCCTGCGGATCTTCGATCCGGAAAGCCAGCGTTCCCTCTCCTTCCTCGAAGAGGTCCTGCTCGTGCCGCCCCTGCAAGAGGGCGCGTTCTCCGAATGGGCGCCCATATGGACCTACTGGCCGGAGCCCCCGGTCGTAGTGCTCTACAATCCCATGTTAATCGAAGAGCTGTGGGCCATACACGAGAAAACAACCCGGGAGGCCTTTGGGCAAGTGGCCCAAGATCCGCGCTGGCCTCCTTTCGAGCTCCGATATGTTTCGGCTAGCGCCTTTCGCCGGTGGTCCTCCGAGCAGAGCCTGCTTTGGGCCGGCCCCCTTCAACCCCGAGGTGCCGCCGAGGAATTCGACCTCGGCGCCAAACCCCATCCGGAGACCCACGGAGAGCTTAAGCTCCTGCGCAGCTGGATTGAGGAACAGCTCCAGTCCGGCTACCGGATCACGATCGCGGCCGGCTCTTACCTGGAGGCCCGCCGCCTGGCGGACTTGCTAGGGGAGCAGAGCGAGCGCCTGCAGATCAGCCCCGGTCATCTGAGCGGTGGCTTTGTTTGGCCCGAGCTCGGCCTTGCAGTCTTGACGGCCCACGAGATCTTCCGTCGCCCTCCTCGCCTACCGGAGCGTCTGCAGCGCCGCAGACGTCCTCCCATGCGGCTACTTGAAGAGCTGCGTCCCGGGGACTACGTCGTGCACGTGGACTACGGGATTGGCAAGTTCGCCGGCTTAACCCGCATTACCATCCAAGGCGCCGAGTACGAGGTGGTGCGCGTCCTCTACCACGGAGGGGACGTGCTGTACGTGCCCTTCTACGGCCTGCACAAGCTGCAGAAGTACCGAGCCCGGGAAGGCCAAGAGCCCAAACTCACGCGCCTGGGCAGCTCGGAATGGGAGACGACCAAACGGCGAACCAAGCAGCGTCTGAAGGACATCACGCGGGATCTGATCCGGTTGTACGCACAGCGACGGGCCGCGCAAGGCTACGCCTTCGGCCCTGACACGAGCTGGCAGCTGGAGCTGGAGGCCTCCTTCCCGTTTGAAGACACCCCCGATCAGGCCCGGGCCACAGCTGAGGTGAAGGCGGACATGGAAAAGCCCATCCCCATGGACCGCCTCGTCTGCGGCGATGTGGGCTTCGGCAAAACCGAGATCGCCGTGCGCGCCGCCTTCAAAGCCGTACAAGAGGGCAAACAGGTGGCCGTGCTTGTGCCCACCACGATCTTGGCCCATCAGCACCACCGCACCTTTTGCGAGCGCCTGGCCCGCTTCCCGGTGCGCGTGGAGGTCGTCTCTCGCTTCGTGCCGAGCGGGCGCATCAAGGCGATCCTAGAGGACCTGCGACGTGGGCTCGTAGATATCCTGATCGGCACGCACCGGCTGCTCTCCGCAGACGTGGTCTTCAAAGATCTGGGGCTGCTTATCATCGACGAAGAGCAGCGCTTCGGGGTGTCGGCCAAAGAGAAGTTGCGGCAGCTGCGGGTCAACGTCGACACGCTCACCCTCACCGCCACCCCTATACCCCGAACCCTGCAGCTATCCCTCATGGGCGTTCGGGATTTATCGCTGCTCACGACACCGCCCCCCAATCGGCTTCCGGTGCACACAGAGGTGCACGTGACCAACGAGCGCATCATCCGAGAGGCGATCCGTTTCGAAATCGGCCGCGGCGGACAGGTCTTTTTCGTGCACAACCGGGTCTCGGACATCGCCCAGGTGGCCGCGATGGTCCAGCGCGCCGTCCCGGAGGCCCGGGTAGCGATTGCGCACGGCCAACTTCCGGCGCAAACGCTAGAGCGGGTCATGTATCGGTTCATGAACGGGGAATACACCGTGCTCGTGTGCACGAACATCATCGAATCGGGCCTCGACCTGCCGAACGTAAACACGATCCTCATCCACAACGCGCACCGATTCGGGCTAGCGGACCTGCACCAGCTGCGGGGCCGCGTTGGGCGAAGCGACCGACAGGCCTACTGTTATCTGCTCGTGCCCCCCCTAGCCACGCTCACGCAAGAAGCGCGCGAGCGCCTGCAGGCGATCGAAGCCCATAGCGAGCTGGGAAGCGGCTTTGAGATCGCCCTTCGCGACCTGGATATTCGAGGCGCGGGCAACCTGTTGGGCGCCGAACAGAGCGGCTTTATCGCGGAGGTGGGACTGGAGATGTACTATCGGCTGCTCGATGAAGCCCTACAGGAGCTGCGCGCAGAGGAGTTCCCAGACCTCCCAGCCCAGACCTCGAGCGCGGAGCCCGAGGCACCAGAGGCCTCCGTAGACCTCGAGCTGCCCACACACCTGCCGGAAAGCTACGTGGAGGACCCCCTGGAGCGCCTGCGCCTGTACCGGCGCCTAGCGGCCGTTCGCGACGAGGCGGAGCTTCAAGACATCGAGGACGAACTGCGCGACCGCTTCGGGCCGCTTCCGGAGGCGGCCCGCTACCTGCTGGAGGCGATCCGGCTCAAACGCATGACGGCCCGCCTTGGGCTTGCGCGCCTCTCCTGGCGGCGACGCCAGCTCAGCCTCGAGGCGCCGCCGGCGGACCAGACGGACTTCTACCAGGGCCCGCGCCTGGAGGCCCTTCTGGAGGGGCTGCGCGCTCTGGGACGGCCCTACCGGCTGCGCCAAAAAAAGGATCGTCTGGTGGTGCTCCTGCCGGAGGTGCACTCCCTGGAAGAGCTCCTCCAGATCTTGCGGCAACTTGAGCCCAACCTTACCCTAAGCCAATAGAGGCCCGGCCTCCGACTCCGGGCGCACGTGCACAAGAAACTTACCCGCCATCAGGGGATCGGGCCAAAACGCCTCTATAGGCTCGGCCTCCACGCGCACGCCGCGCAGACGCGCGGCCTCCTCAGCCCAATCCGGGCCCTTTAGCGCGATCAGCCCAGAAGCCCATCGTTCCGGCAACTCAACCCCAGAGGCCGGCAACAGCAGCGGCCCTACCCAGGACCAAAGCACATCCAGAGGGCCTACGGCCCGGCTTACAACGTGCGTAAAGCGCTCTCGCAGCCCCTCCGCGCGACCATGGCGCACCTCCACGTGCTCCAACCCCAACTCGCGGACCATGGCTCGAACGGCGGCCACCTTTTTGGCCGTGGCGTCCAGCAGCAGGAAACGGGCCTCCGGGAAGGCGATCGCAAGCGGAATCCCCGGAAGCCCTCCCCCGGTGCCCACGTCCAACACCCAGTCGCCGGGGCCAAAGCGACGGCGCGCAATCGAGAGGCTGTGCAGCACGTGACGCTCCCAGATCCGATCTAGGTCGCGGCGGGAGACGAGGTTCAGACGCTGGCTCCAGGTTCGCAACAGCTCGGCATACCGGCGCAGCTGCGCCCACCGCCGCGAATCGAGCTCCAGGGCCCGCAGCCAGGGATGTTCCACGTGAAACACTAGCGGCCCAAATACACGAGCAGCACGGACACGTCGGCGGGGCTTACGCCGCTGATGCGCGCGGCCTGGCCGATCGAGCGCGGGCGCACGCGCTTGAGCTTCTCGCGCGCCTCCGCGGAGAGGGCCGGGATCCGGTCGAAGTCGAAATCCGGCGGGATGCGCAACTCTTCAAGCCTTCGGGCCTTTTCGGCCAGCTCGCGTTCTTTTTCGATGTAGCCGGCGTATTTGATCTGGATCTCCACTTGTTCAGCCACCTCCGGCGGGACCTCCCGCAGCAGCCGACCGAGTCCGGGAAGGGCCTCGGCCAGGTCGCGCAGCGCAAGTTCTGGCCGGGTTAGCAGGTTGCGCGCGGAGGTGGGCTGCCGGATCGGGGCCGAGCCCCGGCTCTCAAGCCAGCCGTTTAGGTCTTCAGGCCGCGCCCGCAGCGCCTGCAGGGCTTCGCTAAAGGCGTCTATCATCCGACGCCGGACCTCAAAGCGGGACCAGCGGGTCTCGTCTACGAGCCCGATCTCCCTGCCGATGGGGGTCAGGCGCAGATCGGCGTTGTCCTGCCGAAGCAGCGTGCGGAACTCCGCGCGCGAGGTGAACATCCGGTAGGGCTCGTCTGTGCCCTTGCTTACGAGGTCGTCTATGAGCACGCCGATGTAGGCTTGGTCTCTGCCCAGGATGAGCGGCTCGCGCCCCTGCACGCGTCGGGCCGCGTTGATGCCCGCCATGAGCCCTTGCGCGGCCGCCTCCTCGTAACCCGTCGTGCCGTTTATTTGACCCGCGAAGAAGAGCCCCTCTATGCGCTTGGTCTCCAGACTGGGGGTCAGCTGATGGGGAGGGAAGTAGTCGTACTCGATCGCGTAGCCCGGTCGCAGCAGACGCGCCCGCTCGAGACCTGGGATCTGCCGAAGGGCGCGCACCTGAACCTCCTCCGGAAGGCTGGTGGAAAACCCATTGAGGTACATCTCGGTCGTGTCCCAGCCCTCCGGTTCCAGAAACAGCTGATGACGCTCTCGGTCGGCAAATCGGTGGATCTTGTCCTCTATCGAAGGGCAGTAGCGCGGTCCGCGCCCCTGGATGCGCCCCGTAAACATGGGAGATCGGTCGAAGCCCTCCCGCAGAATGGCGTGCACCCGAGCTGAAGTGTACGTGATCCAGCAGGACAGCTGCCGCTCGATCAGGACGCGGTCGTGCAAGAACGAGAAGGGCCTAGGGTCCGGATCTCCGGGCTGTTCTAGCATGGGTGCGAAATCCACGCTGCGCCCGTCGATACGGGGAGGGGTGCCGGTTTTGAACCGGCCTGCTTCAAAGCCCAGCCGAACCAGAAACTCCGTAAGCCCGAGGGCCGCTGGATCCCCGGCCCGGCCGCCGCGCAGCTGGCGCTCTCCGACGTGTAAGATCCCGTTCAGAAAGGTGCCGGCGGTGAGCACCACGGCCTCGGCCCCGAATTCCCCCCCGAGCAGCGTGCGCACGCCCCGCACCCGGTCTCCGGAGATGAGCAGCTCCGTGACCGTGTCCTGTCGAAAGTGCAGTCGCTCGATGCGCTCTAGCTCCTTTCGCGCCTCCCAGGCGTAGCGCATCCGATCACATTGCGCCCTGGGGGACCACATGGCGGGGCCCTTGGAGCGGTTGAGCATCCGATATTGCACGGCGGCTCGGTCCGTGACGAGCCCCATGACCCCCCCTAGGGCGTCGATTTCGCGTACGATTTGCCCTTTCGCGATGCCCCCAATGGCGGGATTGCAGGACATCTGGCCGATGTTCTGCAAGTTCATCGTAATGAGCAGCGTGCGCATGCCCATGCGGGCCGAGGCCGCGGCGGCCTCTATGCCGGCATGTCCGCCGCCGATTACGACCACATCGTACCGATGACGCGCCTCGTGGTGCATGACCGGTTAGCCCCGCCCATCTACCCCAAAAACCGCTAAAAGATCCCGCCCCTTGCGAGGGTGGGATGGCGTGCGTAAATTTGGCCTCAGCACTGCCCGGTAGCTCAACTGGCAGAGCACCTGACTCTGGATCAGGGGGTTAGAGGTTCGAATCCTCTCCGGGCAGCCTAAGGGGCCGCCGAGGGCGGCCCTCTTTATTTGCCCTTTCTCCCAAGGACGAATCTCAATTCAAGCTGGGGTGCTCCGGAAAGTTG
Source organism: Bacteroidota bacterium (assembly GCA_025059945.1). Lineage (NCBI taxonomy): Bacteria > Pseudomonadati > Bacteroidota > Bacteroidota bacterium. Next base: position 114,339 of record JANXDC010000015.1, on the reverse strand, counting down.
GCCAACATGCGGTATTCGCCACCGAGCCCATAAAGCAGCTCCCGCCATAAGCGTTCAGGGTCTAGGTCAAAGACGGCTCGCGAATCAGCCGGCATGACAACCCAATCGTTCCGCTCGCACTCTCTCTGCAACTGGCCAGGGGACCAGCCGGCGTAACCGGCAAAGAAGCGCAATCCCCCCTCTATGTCCTCACGCTGCCGCAGCAGGGCCTGAAGGGTCTCCAGGGAGCCGCCCCAGTATATGCCCTCTGAGACCCGATGGGCGCCCTCCATCAGCTCCCCATAGCGATGCACATAGTGCAGCGTATTGGGCTGCACGGGGCCTCCATAGAACAGGGGCAGATCGCGCTCGAAGTACGCGGGAGCAGCCTCCCGAAGCGTGATGGGCAGCCGACGGTTGAGCACCAGCCCCCAGGACCCGGAGGCGTCGTGCTCGCAGAGCAACACGACGGTGCGCCGGAAGTTCGGATCCCACAGAAGCGGTTGGGCGATGAGCAGCAGCCCCGCTCTCAGTTCGCGCACCGGTCCCAGCATGCACCCGCTGCGGCTTGCGTGACGTCGGTAAAATACAAAACTTCGCGTCGAGGCTGAAGGGGGAGAGAACGCACAGATGCGGCTACTGGTTAACATCGATCACGTGGCCACGCTGCGCAACGCGCGCGCAGCCCGAGTGCCGGATCCCGTACACGCGGCTGTGCTCTGTGAGCTGGCCGGCGCCGACGGTATTGTCTTTCATCTGCGCGAGGATCGGCGCCACATTACAGACCGCGACGTGCGCCTGCTCAAGGAGGTCGTAAGGGGGAAGCTCGACTTCGAGATGGCCCCCACAGACGAGATGGTGCAGATCTGCCTGCAAACCCGTCCCCACCTGGCCACCTTGGTGCCCGAGCGCCGACAGGAGCTCACGACCGAGGGCGGACTGGACGTGCGCCGGCATGCGGCTACGTTGGATCCCATCGTAAAGCGCCTGCAGGATGCGGGGATAGAGGTGAGCCTGTTTGTGGACCCCGATCCGGTGCAGATAGAATGGGCGCGGGCCGTCGGAGCACAGACTATCGAGCTGCACACGGGGGACTACGCCAACGCCCCAAGCGAACGACAACGGCAGCATGAGCTGGCCCTGCTGCGCGACGCGGCTCAGCTAGCCCATGAGCTTGGGCTGCGCGTGCACGCCGGACACGGGCTGGACTATCAGAACTTCCCCCTCTTTAAGCGCAGCGTGCCGCATGTGGAGGAGGTCAGCATCGGGCATGCGATCATAGCCCGAGCCGTATTGGTGGGTCTAGAGCAGGCCGTGCGGGACATGTTGGCCCTGGTGCGCGCCTAGGCCTTAAGCTCGGCCCACCACCGCCGCGCATCCGGAAGGTGCTTGCCCAGCACAAGCGCGCTTAGGATCCCGAGCGCGAGCGCCGCTTCGACCCCGCAGGGCCATCCCCCCAGAAGGCCAACCCAGAGCGTGGCCACGATATTGGCTCGGTTAATATCGCGCAGCCAGAACCGATAGCTCGCCCACCAGAGTAGACACCAGGCGAGCACAACCCAGGGGGCGAGCAAAAGCAAGATGGCCCCCGCTGTGGCCAGACCCTTGCCGCCGGAAAGCCGACCGGCTCCCAAGGAAAGCCACAGGTTGTAGTTGTGCCCGGCCACTGAGCCTACGGCGCTAGCCCAGAGCACATTCGGATCCCCACGCCAGAGCAGACCCGCCACGAGAAGGGCCAGCAGCCCCTTGAGGGCGTCTCCGAGGCCGGTTAAGAGGCCGATTGCGCGGCTACCCGTTACCTCGTAGGCGTTGCGCCCGCCGACGTTGCCCGAGCCTTCTTGGCGGATATCTAGGCCCGTTTGCCAGCGCACCAGCAGATACGCCGTCGGAAAAGAGCCCAGCGCGTAGCCTACTAGCGCCCCTTCGAGTAAGGGAATCATGGCGGCCCTGCCCCTTGTACGCGATCGAAAAATACCGCATCTCCGTACAATAAAACGAAGCTTTAACGCGTTAGTATCCGTGGGAAGACCGCGGCCGACCGGATGGGCGATGCCGAGTTGATTCGGGCCTACGTAGAGCGCGGCGATGAGCGGGCCTTCGGTGCGCTTGTGGAGCGCTATGGGGACCGGGTCTACAGCTTCCTGCGCTGGCGAAGCGGAAACGCGGAGACGGCCCGAGATCTGTTTCAAGAGACCTTCCTGCGCGTTCTTGAGGCCCTGCCTCGGCAGTACCGCCATGAGGGGCGCTTTTTGCCCTGGGTGCTGCGCATCGCCTACCGAGTGTGGGTGGATCATTGGCGCAGAAACGGCACGGGCCCGCGGGCCACGTCGGCCGAGGTGTGCAGAGAAGAAGACGGCCAAGAGCTGGAGCTCAGCGCGGAGGAACCGGATCCGCTGGAGGCGCTTGAGGCCCAGGAGCAAGAGGCGCTCCTGCGGCGGTGGATCGAGGAGCTTTCGGATCCCCAGCGCGAGGTCGTGTTGCTGCGGCTCTACGGGGAGCTTTCCTTCCGAGAAATCGCCGAATTGCTCGGCGTCCCTCTGAACACGGTTCTGGCGCGTATGCACTACGCGGTGCGCAAACTTCGAGAGCGGGTGCAACGGAGCTATGTCCTGTGAGCCTTTTGACTGGACGCGCCGGTGGGCGACGCCCACCTGGTCCCCTCCGCCGGAGCTTCTAGAAGGGTTGCGGCAGGCGGCCCGACACCGGGTTCGCATCCGGCGTTTGCGTCGCTGGGGGGTGCGCCTAGTGGCCGCCGCGCTCCTGGCGATCGCCGCGGGAACCGCTTGGTGGCGTTTTTATCCCCGCAACGAAATCGCGCTAAGGACCCAGAACCCGGAGGCACTTGACCCCCTCACAAGGCCTGAGCTTTTAGAGTGGGATTACCCCAGCCTCCATCTGCAACCCCGCCTACAAACGGTGCAGCATCAGATCGTCTGGATGCAGCAGGTGGTAAGCCAAGAAGTGCAAAGTGCGCAGGAGGAGTCCATCCCATGAGGCGTTCGTGTGTTTGGGCGCTAGGCGCGATCCTGTGGGCCGCGACCTTGGCCCGCGGCCAAAGCGCCAGCCTGGAGGTGCGCAACGGACGGGCCTACATCAACGGCCATGAAGCGGTTCCAGGGGCGATACCCGAGGGCCTGGACCTTAGGGGTTTGAACGGCATTCGCATCGTGCTCGCAGGACCCAATAGCTGGGGAATATTCACGGATCGCGGGGGCAGGCGCTGGGCGTTCTCGGTGGACGGCCGCTTACGGCCGGCAGAGGCCCTGGAGGGCGCAAGCCCCCGGGCCCGTTTCGTCAACCCCTTTCCGTTTGGACCCGGCCTACTGGGACAAGAGATTCCGGAGCAAGAGCTAGCCGCTCAGAGGGCCCGCCTACAAGCCTGGGAGACGCAGATGCAGGCCCTGGAAGTGCAGCTGGATCAGCTACTGGCCCGGTATCATCGGCTGCTTGGGGAGCCGTATGCGAACCAGATTCCGGCCGAGCAGGTGCGGGCCCTTGAGGGGCGCCTGCGCAACCACTTAAACGAGCTTTTTGAGCTTCAGCAACGCCTGTACCAACGACAGATCCAAAGCCTGCAACAGGAGCTAGAGCGCCTCAATCGAACTTTAGAAGAACGCCAGCGACTGCGCGAGCAGATCATCGAGCGTCGGCTGCGGGAGCTCCTAGGAGGACGCCGAAATGGGGGCGAGTAGGAGCCAGCATGCGCGCTGTGGGGCATGTGTACTGCTTGGGGCCGCGGTTTTAGCACACGAGCCCCTGCACGCTCAGCCCCCAGCTAGTAGGTCTGTGGGCGCGTCGCAGCAGGCCCCCCAGGTCTATGTCGACTGTCCAGGCGGGCACTGCGACCTAGACTACATCCAAACCCAGGTGGCCTTTGTGCATTACGTGCGGGATCCGGCGCAAGCAGAGGTGTACGTGCTGGTAACCACACAACCGACCGGAGCGGGGGGCGTAGCGTACACGCTCACCTTTCAAGGGCGGCGCCGTTTTGCGGGCCTTCTCGATACGCTTCGTTTCGCCCTGCCACCTCAGAGCGCAGCCGACACGGAACGCCGAAAGCTGGCGCAAATGCTGCGCCTGGGCCTGACGCGCTATGCGGCCCGCACCCCGATAGCGGACCAACTGCGGCTCGTCCATGAGTCCCCCTCGGATGCCACGAACCCCGCACCTCCCAGGGATCGCTGGAAGAACTGGGTCTTTAGCCTATCGGCCAACGGGTTTTTCAGCGGGGAGCAATCCCAGCGATACGCGAACTACTACGGTGCGCTTTCGGCGCGCCACATCACGCCGGATTGGAAGTTTACGCTCACGGTAGCCTACAACCATGGCTGGAGCCTCTTCAAGTTGGGCGGCCGAGACCTGAGGACGACGAACTGGAGCCAGAGCGTTAACGCGCTTTTGGTGCGGAGTCTAGGCTCGCATGGGTCCGCAGGAGCGTTTGCCGGTCTTGCGCGCTCCACGTTCAACAACCTCGCCTGGAGCGTGGATTTCAAACCGGCCTTCGAATACAATCTTTTTCCCTACGCCGAGGCCACCCGACGGCAGTTTCGCATCCTCTACCGGGTGGGGCCAAGCTGGAGCCGATACCGGGAGGAGACGATCTTCGGCAAAACGGCGGAGGGGCTTTGGGCGCAGCACCTTACGCTGGCCCTGGAGTTCCGAGAGCCCTGGGGTTCTGCGAGCGCCTCTGTAGAGGGCTTAAACTACTTCCACGATTGGGGCAAGCGAAGGCTCACGTTCTGGGGATCCGTCAACTTACGCCTGCTCAAAGGCCTGGGCCTAGACCTTTCGGGCAGGCTCTCGTGGATCCAAGACCAACTCTCCCTTCCTAGGCGAGGGGCAACAGAGGAGGAGGTTTTGCTGCGCCAGCGGCAGTTGGCCACGCATTACCACTACTGGATCAACCTGGGGTTGACCTATACGTTTGGGGCGATTTACACCGCCGTGGTCAATCCCCGATTCGGAAGCACCAGCGGACGTGGGGTGCAGATCATCCTGCAATAGGAGGCCGGTAAAGATGACCTCTGTGGCGATCTTGTTTTTAGGCTTAGCGCTTACGGCGCACGCCGATTCCGACACCGTGAGCGCACGCGCCTATACGATTCGCATCCAAGAGGGCCGCATCTGGCTCAATGGACGCGAGCTTAAACCCGACCCAGACGGCGTGGTCGCCTTTCGGCTCGACTCCGGAGAGCGAGTCTTGATCTTACCCAAGACCGAGTGGCGCTACGGCCTATTGGGATGGCTATGGTTCTACAGGCCTGAGCGGCGCATCTGGATTCCTCGCTTTCGGCTTGAGCGGGATGATTCGATCTTCTTGCGCCTGCCCGAGATCCGGTTCCGACTGGAACGCTTCAATGACCCCCGAAGGGACCCGGAGGCCGAACTAGAGGCCCTGGAGCGGCAGGTGCGGGAGCTAGAGGCGAGGCTACGGGCTTTGCGCGAACGGCTTCTTCAACACCCCGACCTATGAGCCACTTTCCTTCCCTCCTCCTATGCTACCTATGGTGACGGGGCCCCCATGGGCCCCGTCACCTTTTTGAGGCCAGCAACGCGTAGCCTCTTTGCTCTACTGCTCTAGGCCGGGATCTGAAGGGCCAGAGGGCGACGGGTTCGTTTCTGCATAACGGACCTTTCTGGGAGATAGGCCGATGATTGTGGATAAAAGCCGACGATCGGGGCTAAAATTTGGCATGCTACTTGATTTGTCCCTTGCCCTCCTTTTGGGAGGGCCCCACGGGGAGGCACGCCCGGTTCTGACCCATCTTATGCTCGAAGGCGCGCTGTGGAAAAAACTTCATCCCTTCTTCTTGACGAACCGCCTGTAGGTTGCGTACTTGCTTACGTGTTTCGACACACGGGAGGTCTAATGCATTATGCTAGAGCGCATGTTCGCCCATCAAGGGAAGATGGCCCGACGAATCGGTCCGGAGCGTGTTAACGGATACGCGGAGCTACACCGCTATCTCAGCCAGAAGGTGCAGAGGGGGCAGCTGCCCAGCCATCCCGATTACCTGGGCGGCAACGAGCTGGCCACGAACATCTATCAGCGGAAGTACTATCTCAAGGACCTCGAGGGCAACCTGATAGAAAGGCGCCCCGAGGACGTTTTCGTGCGCCTTGCCGCCTTCATGGCTGCCATCGAGCCCGAAAAAGCCAAGCGGCGGCAGTGGGCGGAGGCCTTCTATCGGCTTCTGTACGAGGGGCGCTTCATCCCCGGCGGCCGCGTAATCGCTGGCGCGGGAGATTTGTATCGGGTCAAGACGCTGGCCAACTGCTTCGTCACCCAGATAGCAGAGGACTCAATTGAGGCCATCTACCAGGCCGCTTACGAGTGCGCCCGCACCTATTCCTTCGGCGGAGGGATTGGGGTGGACGTCTCCCCCTTGAGACCCAAGGACTCCGTGGTGCACAACGCAGCCGATCGTTCCACGGGGGCGGTCTCCTTTATGGAGCTGTTTTCCCTCACCACGGGGCTCATCGGTCAATCCGGACGGCGCGGGGCGCTTATGATCACCCTCGATGTCAAGCACCCGGACGTGCTGGACTTTATCCGGGTCAAAAAGATCCCGAATTGGGTCACGCGCCAGATCGTGGAGCAATGCCAATGGACGGGGCTGTTTTCGGAGCGGCAACTGCGGGAGATCGAACGCCAGGTGATGGAAAATACGCAGGTGCGTTTTGCCAACATCAGCATCAAGGTCTCCGATGAGTTCATGCAGGCCGTAGACGAGCAGACCCGTTACGGGCCGCAGGCGCTGTTGGTTTACCGTAAGCTGACGCGCTCCACGCTGCGACAGGCCTATCAGGGCCCGGAGCTCCACTACGCTTCGGGTATCCCCTCCAAGGATATTCGGGCCTATGAGCTGTGGCGAGTGTTTGAGGATCTGGAGGCGCTCAACCGCTTTCTTTCTCAAGAGGGTCTTCCGAAGCTCGATGAGGCTCTTTTGCGGGACCCCTCCCAGCGCGACGTGTTTGGGGATTACGTTATAGAGCTTCCGGAGCGCGCCTACGACCTAGCCATCCGCTATGGCGGAGATTTTCTGCTGTATTTCGGCTCAGAGCCCACAGGGGAGATCCGGCGCCTAGTCAAGGCCCGCGATATCTGGGATGCTTTTGTAGAGGGCAACTACCGCACAGCCGAGCCTGGGCTCATCTTCTGGTCCACTATGGTGCGCTATAGCCCCTCCAACTACGTGGGGCGTCCGATTTCCTGCACCAATCCGTGCGCCGAGGTGCCGCTAGAAGACGGGGGGGCTTGCAACCTGGGGTCGCTGAATTTGAGCCGTTTTGTGCGCAACGGCTACCGGCCCGACGCGGCGATCGAATGGGATCGCCTTTGGGAGGCCACCCAGGAGGCCGTGCGCTTTCTGGACAACGTGGTAAGCTGGAACGAGGTGCTCAACCCTCTGGAGAAGCAGCGCCGGGCAGCGGCCGAGACCCGAAGGCTAGGCCTGGGCGTGATGGGCATCGCGGACATGCTCAACCAGCTCGGCATCGGCTACGACAGCCCCGCGGCCCTCGAACTGCTGGAACAGGTGATGGCCCACATCGCCAACGCCGCCTATCAGGCCTCTGCGAAGCTGGCTGCCGAAAAAGGGCCTTCGCCGCTGTTTGCTTTCGACTGCTATAGCCAAGGACCCTTTTTCCAGGAAGCGCTTTGGCCGGAAACACAGGCCTTGATCCGCCAACACGGCCTGCGCAACATCGCCCTGCTGTCGATCGCGCCCACGGGCACGATTTCCAACATCGTCTTGGCCTTTGAACACGAGGGGCGACACTACATCGGGGTATCCGGGGGTATCGAACCTATCTTCGCCCTGTACTATACCCGACGTTCGGAGTCCTTCGGCAACCAGTTCTTCCGGGTCTTCCACAGCACGGTGCAGGCTTACTTAGACATGCATGGCCTTTCGGAGCGGGCGCAGCACGTGGATCTGGCGGAGCTGCTTCCGGAGCATTTTCTGCGCACGGCGCATCACATCGACCCCTCGATGCGCGTGCGGATTCAGGCTATCTGCCAGCGCTACATCGATCACTCTATTTCCTCCACGGTGAACTTGCCCGAGGACATAGAGCCGGAGGTCATCTCAAACATCTACCTGGAGGCCTGGAGAAACGGCCTAAAAGGCATTACGGTGTATCGAGACGGCAGCCGCTATCCCATTCTCAGCGTGGACGGCAAAAAGACGCGCTTTCAAGAGATCAAAGACAAGCGGTTTCGCATTCGCCTGGCCGATGGCACCACGTTAGAAGCGGCCGGAGACGAGGTCGTGCGCCTGCCGAACGGGCGCTTGACAACCGTCTATCACCTTTTGGAACGCCGACAACAGTCTGGCTCACCCCAGCTTGAGTCTTTGCCAGACGTTAGGCTGCATCAGAATTAAGCGATGTCCCTGTTTGCTTCCTTACAATAAAGCCCGTTAACGTCATGAGGAGGCGGTCATGTTAGAACTCCCGACGATGCCGGTCGAGGTGGAGGAGATCAAAATCGAAAAACCCATCGCCGGCCCGCAGTTGGGCACCGATTCCGGGGTGATCGTAACGCGTCCTGATGTCGTAGAAGCGAAGGTTTATAAGCTGCGCAGCGGCTTTGTGAAGCATAGCGTCTACATCACACTGGGCTACATTGAGGAAAACGGCCGCAAGCGGCCCATTGAGATCTTCATTAACTCCAAAGATCTGACGCGGGCCGCCGAGTACGCCGTGCTAACACGGCTGATCTCGGCCATCTTTCGGAAATCCACGGACGCAACTTTCATCCTGGAGGAGCTCAAGGGAATCTACGACCCCAACGGAGGCTACTTTAAAAACGGCCGTTACATACACTCCTTCTACGCGGAGGTCGCTGAGATCATCGAGCGCTTCTTCCAGGATATCGGGTGCATGCCCTCGGGATCTAGCCAGCCGGGCTCCGAAGCTCGTGTCCCCTCTCAAGAGAGCACAGAGCTGAAGCTCTGCCCGGATTGTGGGCGTAGAAGCGTGAAAATCGAGGCCGGATGCCTCGTCTGCATCGATCCGGATTGCGGCTATTCCAGATGTGATCACTAAACGTATAACCCATTTGAGAAATCGGCCCGCCTTACGGCGGGCCTTTGTTTTGGGGCGAAACTTATTTACATTTTATCCACAATGTGTATAACCTCCCATTAAGCTAGTTTCCCGAACGCGGTGCATATCAGCTGTGAAAAGGGATGGGGATAGGTGTAAGGAAAGGGTGTGAGTTGGCTGGGGAAAACTCATGACATGTGCCTCCGGAGCGGATAAGAAACCCGATCTTCCACATCTCGTTCACCGGTTTTTCACTTGGTTGCACTTGTGTATAACCCAACAGCACAAAAGGCTTCTGATATGTGAATATGTGGATAACGCGCTCGCTGCAGCCCAAACTCGTCATTCTCGTTATCCACGATGTGAGTAATACTGTGTACAACTTGTGAGTCATAGGGACTCAAGCGTGTTTTTCCTCTTTTCCACGGGCCTTATAGCTACAACAGAACTTTTTTCGATGTGGGGCTTATCGAATAGAGAAACCAGAGATGGGGGGAAGACTGGACAGCGGGGTCGTCTGGATATCCTCCACGCGGGCTGCTGGTGGACCATCCTGGCACCAGAGCAGCATTTGCTCAACCTGTTGCTCCGGCCCGATAAGGAGAAGGCTTACGGAGCCATCTGCCTCGTTACGGACCCAACCGGAAAGCCCCAAGAACTGAGCTCTCCTTAAGGCCCAGTATCGAAAACCTACGCCCTGCACGCGTCCGGTGATGCGCGCCTGAACGGCCTTCATAGGCTGGGGTCTCCGTCTACGCTTTTCCACAGATACCAGGTAGCGATGGTTTCATAGGGGGCCCAGGGGCGAGCGATAATCCGAAGCGCCTCAAGACGTGCTAGTTCCCCTAGGTTGTATCGCAGTCGTATCGCCCGCTGAAGCCCCAGATCTTGCAGGGGGAGCACCCGGGGATGAAGGTAGGCGAAGATGAGCACCATTTCGACCGTCCACCGGCCGATGCCAGAAAAGGCGGTAAGCCGGCCGTAGACCTCTTCCGCCGGTGCCGTGGCGAGCGCTTCCAGATCCAGGCGGCCCTCGCAGATCGCCTCCGCTACGCGCCGCAGGGTGAGCGTCTTGGTCTGGGAAAGCCCAATCTGCCGCAGGCTTGCCTCTGGCGTTCTTAGTACGGTTTCTGGATCCAAGCGCTCTTGTCCCACTGCCTGACATAGCCTCTGGTAGATGCTTCGCGCCGCGCGTATGGAGATCTGTTGTCCGATAACGGCTCGGCAGAGCACATCGAAGGGCGGCCCGAGCGCCTCCAGCGTACACGGGCCCAGGGTCTCGATCAGCTCCCGCAACACCGGATCGACCCGGCTTAGGTGCTCTTCGGCCTGTTTCCAGCGAGATCGCTCCATGCCGATTGAACCGTTTAGGCTGGGTTGTGGGCTATCGCGCGAATTGCGCCTATGAGCACGCTCGGAGAGGCGGCGGAGACCGGAAGCGCCTGCCCCTGCTTGAGACAAGTTCCATATGCCGCGCCAAGGTGCAGATCGTTGCCCACGGCCAGCACACCTTTTAGGAGCCGATCGGATGAGGCGACGAGGCGAAAGGGCGCTAAGGGATAGCGGACGCGCCCGTGTTCTACCCAGTACGCCTCTACGACCTCAAACCAGATTTTCGCCGAATCGGGCAGCACACCTCCCGGACCCAGGCGCAGAACCCATAACCCCTCCTCAAGCCCCTCTAGAAGGGAGTCTGCGCTGTATGGCCCGGGGGCGAGCACGGTGTTCGTCATGCGGGGCAGGGGCGGGTGCCGAAAATTCATCCGCCGTCCGTTTCCGGTCGGGCTTCGGCGCAGCCGGGCCGCCCAAAGCCGATCGGTGAGCAAGCCCACCAGTTCGCCCTCGGCGACTAGCAGGGTTTGCTGTTGCGGGGTGCCTTCATCGTCAAAAGCCGCCGATCCCCGCCCTCCCGGAAGGGTGCCCCAGTCCCAGAGCGTAACGGCGCTCGAGGCGATGCGGGCTCCTGGTCGAGGTCGTCCGTCTTGGGCCGACCATACGTCCGCCTCCACGCGATGCCCCAGTGCTTCATGCCAGAACATGCCGGTCCAGCCCGGGCCCAGCAGCACCGGATACGAACCTGACCGCAGGGTCTGGGCCTCTCGCTGTCGTTCAAGGTCTTGGTAAAGGCATCTAAGCGCTTCTTCCGGCAGCGCGATCCAGGAGGCCTCCGGGCCTCCTATGCCCCCATTCAGGTAAAGGGCCCGCATGAGGCCCCGAGGACCCCGCTGGGCGACTTCTACGCGAGCCGTCCAGCTGCGGCTGTATTCCTCGATGAGACGGCCTTCCGTGTGGACAATGCATTTGTGACGTTCGTTTAGGATGAGGGTCGCCTCCAGGTGCGCTATTTGGGGCAGGGCGTCGTATACCAGCGCCCGCAGGCTAGCGAGGGCCTCTTGAATCAGGTCCTCTGACGGTTCTTCGGATGTGGCCGGTTTGACCGTGATAATACGCAAATCCGACTGCAGGGGTGCGGATCCGGGCAGGCGATGGGCTTCGACGGCGGCGCGTAGTTCTCTCAGAGCCGTGCCCTCAAGCGCACAAAAGCGGACCTCAAGCGGGGAGGTCCAGGCTCGGAGGGCCGCTCCTTGGTAGCCGTCTTGTTTGATCTGACAAGACCCATCCGGTAGCAGGCAAAACCAGCGCTCAAGGGTTTTTTCCAGGAAAAGATCCGCAAAGTATCCCCCCCCTCGAAGGCGATGCGCCATCTGTAGCAGCGCTTCTGCATCCCAGGGGAGGTTCATGGTTGAGAAGGACGCTGATCAAGCAAGATCAGGTGTCCAAGCCGGTCGCGTTTGGCCTCTAGGTAGCGACGGTTATGGCGATTCGGAGGGACCTCGATGGGCACCCGTTCGACGATCTCCAGCCCGTAGCCTTCGATTCCGATTCGCTTGATGGGGTTGTTGGTGATCAGGCGCATCTTGCGCACCCCGAGGGCGCAGAGGATTTGGCATCCGATGCCGTAGTCGCGGTTGTCCGCCCGGAAACCCAAGACCTCATTGGCCTCGACCGTATCGAGGCCCTCTTCCTGCAGCTTATAGGCGCGAAGCTTGTTTAATAGCCCGATCCCGCGCCCCTCCTGCTTCATGTACAAGAAGACGCCCTTTCCGGAGCTGGCGATCATCTGGAGGGCGGCTTCGAGTTGGTCTCCGCAGTCGCAGCGCAAGGAGTGGAAGATGTCCCCCGTTACGCACTGCGAGTGCACGCGCACGAGCACCGGCTCTTCGGGGCTCCAGCTGCCCTTGGTCAAGGCCAGGTGCTCTTCGCCCGTGATGATGTCTCGAAACGCGCTGAGCCGGAAATCCCCGAACCGGGTGGGTAGCTGCACGGAGATCACCTCTTCAACCAGGGACTCCGTGCGCATCCGATAGGCGATGAGGTCCTTGATCGTAATGAGCTTAAGCCCAAACCGTTGCGCCACCCGGTATAGGTCGGGCACGCGGGCCATGGAGCCGTCTTCGTTCATGATCTCCACAAGCACGCCGGCCGGGTAAAGCCCCGCCAGTCGGGCCAGATCCACGGCGGCCTCCGTATGTCCGGCCCTTCGAAGCACACCCCCTTCGGCGGCCCGGAGCGGGAAGACGTGACCGGGCCGGGCGAAGTGCTCGGGAACCTCTTGGGGATCGGCTAGGGCGCGCACCGTGCGCGCCCGATCGGCGGCCGAAATGCCCGTCGTGGTGCCGATCGTGTAGTCGACCGATACTGTGAAGGGCGTGCCATGTAGAGCCGTGTTGTCCCGCACCATAGGCTCCAGCCTGAGCTCCTCGGCCCGCTGCCGGGTGATGGCCACGCAGATAAGCCCCCGGCCGTACGTGGCCATGAAGTTGATCATCTCCGGGGTGCAGAGGGCCGCTGCCCCGATGAAATCCCCCTCGTTTTCCCGATCTTCGTCATCGACCACGATCACAAGCTTGCCCTGGCGCAGGTCGTCGAGGGCTTCCGGGATGGTGTGAAAACGAATCGGCTCCATACCTTAAGGGCGGCCCTATTCCTTTTTGGCCAACACGGCCGCGATGGCGTTTTTGTCAAACCGGATCTTGGTCTCTTCGTCCACTTCCAGCAAGACCGTATCGCCGTCGACGCTTACGACTCGGCCGTGAATGCCCCCGATCGTGACGACCTTGTCCCCCTTCTGCAGAGCCTCCAGCATTTTCTGTTTCTCCCGCTGGCGTTTCTGCTGGGGCCGAATGATGAAGAAATAGAAGACCACAAAGATCAGGATCAGCGGCAAAAACGTGGCCAAAGGGTTGGGCGCTTGCCCCTCCGGAGGGGGGGCCATGAGCAGCACTTGCAGGAGCGAAACCATGAGCTTCCTCGTTCGTTTTTAGGGTACCTTGCGCAAATCTACGGCCAAATTGGGTCGCCGTGCCAGTTTGAACTGGCCGCCGCTTGCGTATAATCCCACGCCGTGCCTACTTGCTGGGGTCATGGCCGATGAGCTGACCATAGCGCCCTTCGAGGCGCATTTGCCCCCGGACCATCGGGCGGGCTATGTGGCCTTGCTCGGTCGGCCCAACACGGGCAAGTCCACCCTATTAAACACATTATTGGGCCAAAAGCTCTCCATCGTTTCGGCCAAACCTCAGACGACGCGTCATCGGATCTTGGGCATTCTAAACGAGGAAAACGCCCAAGTTGTCTTCTTCGACACGCCGGGCGTTATCGCACCCCAGTATTTACTGCACCGGGCTATGATGCGAGCCGTAGAGGAGGCCGTGCGCGAGGCCGACGCGGTATTGTTTCTGGTAGACGCCACGCGCCCGGATCCCCAGGATCCGAGCTTGGAGTACCTACGGGGCCTCTCCAAGCCCGTGCTATTGGCCGTAAACAAGCTCGACGCGGTCTCCGAGGACCAGAGCCGCCGCGTTCTGGCCCAATATGCGGACCGGTTTGGCTTTGCCGACCTTATTCCGATCTCGGCGCTAACCGGCTACAACGTGCCGTCCCTTAAGGAGCGGATCCTCCAGGCTATTCCATTCGGGCCGCCTTTTTATCCGAAGGAACTCCTGAGTGCTCATCCGGAGCGTTTTTTTGTGGCGGAATTGATTCGGGAGAAGATCTTCGAGCTTTTCGAGGAGGAGATCCCCTACTCCGCTCAGGTCAACATCGTCGCCTTCAAGGAGCGGCCCGAAGGCAAGGATTTCATCGACGCCGAGATCGTACTCGAACGCCCTTCGCAGAGGGCTATTCTGTTGGGGCGAGACGGAAGCAGGATCAAGGCTTTGGGCATACGGGCCCGAGCCGATATCGAGGCCTTCTTGGGGCGTCCGGTTTACCTGCAGCTGCACGTAAAGGTGCGGCCCAATTGGCGGCGCAAGGCCGCGTACTTGCGCAGTTACGGCTATAAGCTATAGCGAGCATGGAGCCCATTCGGACCGGAATCCTGACCGTAAGCGATCGGGCCTTTCGCGGCATTTACGCGGACCGAAGCGGGCCGAGCCTGCGCGAGGCCTTGGACGAGCGCTTCATGGTCGTCGCCTATGAAGTCGTGCCCGATGAGCGGGAGCAGATCGAGGCCGCGCTTCGGCGCTTTAGCGACACGCTGAGCGCAGAGCTTGTGCTCACCACGGGGGGCACCGGTCCGGGACCGCGAGACGTCACCCCAGAGGCCACGCAGGCCGTCTGTGACCGGTTGGTGCCGGGCCTGGGGGAGTGGATGCGCGCCGAGGGCCGACGCCATACGCCGTTGGCGATCTTGAGCCGCGCCATAGCTGGCATTCGCAACCGCACGCTTATCGTCAACTTGCCCGGAAGCCCGAAGGCCATATCGGAGCTGCTGCCTGATCTGCGGGAGCTGCTTTCGCATGCCGTAACGCTATTGCGAGGAGGTGGGCATGAGCTTTGAAGAGCTGCTGTTTTGGGCCTTGGTGCTGTACTGGGTCTGGGTTTTTCTGTTTCGCGGCCGTCAGCGGGCGCCCCAAGAGGCCCCGGCGCCGCAGGCCCCGCGGAGACGTCATGCCGAGGCCGTGGAAGAGGCGCTTCAGGAGATCCGGCGCGCGCTGGCTGAGCTCACCCTCGAAGCGGAGCCCGCTCCCTCGTTGCCCGCCCCTACTGCCGAGCGCGTTGAGGAGCGTTTTCGGTGGACAGAGGGGGCGATCCAAGAGGCGTCTTTTGAGAGGGGTCGCTTTTTCGATTCAGAGCCCCCTCCTGAGAAAAAGGCTCGGCCATCTGTCGCACCCCCCCTCCGCTTGCCTCCGAGCCCGCAACTTCCGCCCTTGCGGGGGGAGACCCTCCGGTGGGCCCTCTGGTACCGCGAGGTGTTGGGGCCGCCGCGCGCTCTGCGCCCCTGGCGCCCCCACTGGGACCCTTGGGAACCTAGGCCATAGGCGGTGGCGTTAGCTTGACACACAAAACGGGCTTGCCTAGCTTGCAGATAACGAAAGTGTACCAGCAGGAGGCGCATCCATGAACACAAGCCCAGAGGTTCGCTCCGATACGTTGGCCCCAGTAGTGCTTTCGGCCCGCGCCGCGGAGGAGATCAAGCGCATCATAGAGGAAAAGCAGGTGCCCGCCGAGTATGGCCTGCGTGTAGGCGTGCAAGGCGGGGGATGTGCGGGGTTATCCTATGTGCTGGGCTTCGATACGCCGCGGGAGTTCGATGACATCTTCGAGCAAAACGGTATCCGTTTGATCGTCGACCGCCGCCACGCGCTGTACCTCATGGGCACGGTGCTGGACTATCACGATGGACTTAACGCGCGTGGGTTCGTCTTTCACAACCCCAATGCCAAAAGCGCCTGTGGCTGCGGAAGCTCCTTTACGACCTAATTACAGGAGCCCACTGGTAGGGGGCCTCTGCCGAACGGCAGGGGTTTTTTCTTTTTTGGTATGGTTTCTGCGCGGCTGCTTCATGCACAGCCTGTGGAGGCAATGATGAGGCGCTTGGGCAGTCAGCTTGCGCTCTTCGGTATCGGCTTGGGACTCAACGCATGCGCGCCCTCCGGCCCCCCTGTGCGGGAGGACCTGCTCGATGTGGCGTCGCGGCGCATTCCGGAGCCTCAGGTGGCGGCATACGAAATCTACGGGCAAAACTTGTCGCAAGAGCTCAGCGTAGGCATTCGTCTTTATGCCATCGGGCAGTACACGCCCGCCGAGATGCGCTTTCGTCAGGTGCTGGCCCGAAACCCGCGCGATTTTTCCGCGAATTACTGGCTGGCGCGGGTATTGTACACGCAGGAGCGGTATCAGGAGTCGCGCGTCTATTTTCAGTACGCGCTGCGGTATCTGGATCCAAGCACCCCGAACTACACCAAGCTGCAGACGGAGATCACCCAGTATTTGCGTCAGATTCTGGCCCGTTCGGGCCCTTGGTATCGCCGTTAAAGCCCGGCGCGTTCAAAAAGGTAATCGACGTATTGCAGGTAGGGGTCCAGGCTGAAGGCCTCTTCCAGATCCCGGTCGGTTAAGTACCGACGAACGCGTTCTTCCGATTCCAGCAGCTCGCGAAAAGAGCGTCCCTCCTCCCAGGCCCGCATGGCTAAGGGCTGCACAAAGCCCGAGTAGGCCTCCTCTCGCGTTAGCCCCTTTTCGATGAGCTTAAGCAGAACCCGTTGGGAGAAGCCGAGCCCCAAGCTGTGGGCGAAGTTGGCGCGCATGCGCTCCGGGTAGACCCGCAGCTCCTCCAGGATATGGCGCATGCGCGCCAGCATGTAATCCAAAAGGATCGTGGTGTCGGGCAGGATAACCCGCTCTACGGCGGAATGCGAGATGTCGCGTTCATGCCAGAGGGCTACGTTTTCGTAGGCGGCGATCATGTTACCGCGCAGCAGGCGCGCGCAGCCGCTTATGTTCTCGGCCCCCACGGGGTTGCGCTTATGCGGCATCGCCGAGGAGCCCGTTTGGCCCTCGTAGAAGGGCTCCTCTACCTCTCGAACCTCGGTGCGCTGCAGGTGCCGGATCTCTATGGCGATCTTTTCGAGAGAGGCCCCGATGAGGGCTAGCACAGCGACGTAGTGGGCGTGTCGGTCGCGCTGCACGATCTGCGTGGCCACGGGTTCCGGTTCGAGGCCGAGCTTGCGGCAGACGTACTCCTCCACGAAAGGCGGCAGGTGCGCAAACGTCCCCACGGCGCCGCTGAGCTTGCCCACGCGCACGGCCTCGGCTGCGGCCTCAAAGCGCTGCTGTTGGCGGCCCAGTTCCACATACCAGACCGCCAGTTTGAGCCCAAAGGTGGTAGGTTCCGCGTGCACCCCGTGCGTGCGGCCCATGATGGGCGTGTATTTGTAGCGTCGCGCCAGCTCCCCAATTGTCTGGCGAAGCTGAGCCAGCCCCTCCCGAAGCAGCCGGTTGGCCTGCAAAAGGCGATACGCCAGGGCGGTGTCCAGGACGTCGGAGGAGGTAAGACCATAATGCAGCCACCTGCGCTCCGGTCCCAGGCTTTCTGCGATCGCCCGCGTAAAAGCGACTACATCGTGCCGGGTAAGGCGCTCCAGCTCCTGAATGCGGCCTGGATCCAGGCGCACCCCGCCTCGGATGGCCTCTAGATCCTCTCGGGGTATGACGCCCAGTTCGGCCCAGGCCTCGCAGGCGGCTAGTTCTACCTCAAGCCAGGAGCGATATTGGTTCTCTTCGCTCCATATGGCCCCCATTTGGGGGCGCGTATAGCGGGCGATCATGAATTCGGGTGGAAATTTTTTAAGGAAAAGCCTGCCGTTTCTGCCCCAGTTACGCCTTCGGGGCAAAAGCGACACTCTTGTGGGCGGTGACGGATTCGAACCGCCGACCCCCTGCTTGTAAGGCAGGTGCTCTAGACCGACTGAGCTAACCGCCCAAACTAAGAAAGGGGGCGGCGGAAAGCCGCCCCCGCGGGAGCGGGCGACGGGAATCGAACCCGCGACCCTCAGCTTGGGAAGCTGATGCTCTACCAACTGAGCTACGCCCGCAACGGGTAAGCCAATATTAACGCGGCCGTTTGGGGCTTGTCAAGTTGCTTTTTGGGGGATTCTCCGTAACTTTGTCTGCTCTGTTTTCCTATGTAGCGCGTATCGCGCGGTCGCTTGAAGCGAAAGCAGGGATCGTGATCCATGAAGCGCACGTATCAGCCCAGCCGGATTCGGCGTCGGCGCACCCACGGGTTTCGGGCTCGCATGGCCACCAAGCAAGGGCGTGCGGTGTTGGCCCGTCGCCGCGCCAAAGGGCGATATCGGCTCACCGTCAGCGACGAGGTCTGGCATAAGTAAAGCGGTTCCCCATGGCCTCCGAGGGCCAGCCGCGGGCGCGTCTGTCCAAATCAGAACGGTTGCGCCGCCGCAAGCTTGTTGCAAGCGTCTTCTCCGAAGGCCAATCCTGGGCTTCGGGCCCGATTCGGGTGGTGGCTGCCTGCGTGGCGCGACAAGAAGCCCCTGTGCAAGTGGCTTTTGCCGTAACGCGTCGGGTGGGAACGGCCGTCCTTCGCAACCGCATCCGACGCCGTATGCGGGAGTGCTATCGCCTACACAAGGCCCCCCTGCTGGAGGCGTTTCAAAAGCGCCCTCATACGCTGGCGCTTGTGTTTATCTTCCGGGGAACGGGCAAGACGCGCTACGCTGAGCTTCGGGAGGCTATGCGGTCCCTGATCCAGGTGCTTGAGGAGCAATATGCTGCGTAGGGTGCTGTTGGCCGCTATTTGGCTGTATCGGCGCGTGCTCTCTCCGCACCTACCCCCCGCATGTCGGTTCTATCCGAGTTGTTCCGAATACGCCGCCGAGGCCATCAGGCGCTATGGGGCGCTTAAGGGCGCATATCTAGGGCTGCGGCGGCTGTTGCGATGCCACCCCTTTCATCCAGGCGGGTTTGACCCCGTGCCCTAAGCGTTCGGCCCAAAGCCGGAGGATGCGCTGTGGATCGAAGCACCGTCATCGGTCTTGTTCTCATCACCCTCATCATGATGGTGTGGCTCTACTACCTGACCCCTCCCCCACCGCCTCCGCGGCCCTCTCGGGTCGATCAGGATACGGTCGCGACCCAAGAGCCGGCAAGGACGGGCTCTCCGGCCGAAGTCCCCATGGAGGCGGACAGCCTGGATCTTTTTGGCGCTGCCCTGCGGGGTCAGGAGCGACGTCTGGTCGTGGAGACCGAGCTGTATACGGCTGAGCTTTCCAACCGAGGGGCGACGATTCGGCAGCTAACCTTGAAGCGCTACCGGAGTTGGGATGGGCGTCCGGTTCGTCTGATCGCCGACTCCGCGCGCGGCGCCCTAGAGCTGGGCTGGCTAACCAAGACGAACCGCAACGTCGAAACGCGCCGGCTAATTTTCTCGCTACTCGAGCCCAACGGGTCCGATACGCTGCGCCTGAGGGCCTCTGATACCTTGCGCCTACCCTTTGTACTTGCGCTCGACAGTCTGCGCCGGCTGCAGCTAGAGTACACCTTTACAGGAGCAAGCTACGAGATCGGACTCCGCCTCAAGGCCGAGGGGCTACAGGAGGTGATCGCCGGCCGGCAGCTGGACGTTATCTGGGATAGCGGCCTGCCCTTTGCCGAAAAAGATCGCAAGACCGAGGCCCTGGAGATGGGCGCCTTCGCCTACTCCGGCCGGGTGCTGGAGGCCGTTCGGCTGGACAAAGAGCCCACAGAGCGCAAAACGCTCAGCGGCAAAGTCGACTGGGTGGCCGTGCGCAACCACTACTTTACGGCCATCCTCATGCCCACCGAGCCCACGGAGGGGGCAGAGCTCGTGGGGCTGCGGCGCGGTTCTGGGCCGGAGGATTCCGCTTACGTCGAGCATTATCGGGCGCGTCTGATCGTACCTTTTGATCCGGAAGCCTCATCCTGGGAGAAGCATTTCCGGCTTTACTTGGGGCCCATGGAGTACTATCGGCTGGCCGCCTATAAGAAAGACCTGTATCGCATGGTGAACCTCGGTCCGGGTTGGCTGGACTGGATCGTGCGGCCCCTTACGCAATACGTCTTCATCCCCGTCTTTACGTTTCTGGGGCGGTTTATTCCGAACTACGGGCTTGTGATCGTTTTGTTCTCCTTGCTCGTCAAGCTCGTCCTGCATCCCCTTACGGCTCGCAGCTATGAGTCCATGGCCAAAATGCGCGCTCTGCAGCCCGAACTGGAGGCGATCCGGGCCAAATATCCCGACAACCCGCAGAAGCAGCAGGAGGCGATGCTTAAGCTCTATCGCGAGCTGCGGATCAACCCGCTAGGGGGGTGCCTGCCTATGCTCTTGCAGTTGCCGATTCTGATCGCGCTCTGGCGCTTCTTTCCGAGCGTGATCGAAATCCGGCAGAAGGGGTTTCTGTGGTGTAAAGATCTTTCCGCCCCCGACTCGATCCTGGACCTGCCCTTTACGATCCCCCTTTATGGGGATCACGTGAGCGGCTTTACCTTGCTTATGGCGCTTACGATGATTTTGCAGACCCGCATGTCAAGCCCGGGATCGAGCCAAGCTCAGATGGCCTTCTTGAACTACCTGTTTCCGATCCTGCTCTTTTTGTTCTTCAACAACGTGGCCGCCGGGCTTTCGCTTTACTATCTGGTCTTCAACCTGCTTACGATCCTGCAGCTCAAATTCTTTGTGCGCACCGAGATCGATCACGCCACGCTCATGGCCGAGCTGCAGGGCAAAAAATCCCGACAGGCTCGAGCTCCCAAGCCCAAAAGGCCGATCCGCCGCTAGGCCGCCTGCGCGCCCACGGGGACATGCTGGATCTCGATCCGGAGCGCGCCGGGCACAAGCAGGCTAAAGCGCTCGGCGAAGACCAGCGCCTCCTCTAAAGCGACGAACTCCGCTAGCAGCCAGCGCCCTCCGTTTTGCAATTGAAGGTAGACCCGGTACATGGTCTTTGGTTGCTCTTTGCCACAAGGGGCTTATCAAAGCCCGTGCCGGACGATAAAACACCTGAGCAGAACGGCTCCTGGGGAAAGGCCAAGGACGAAACAGGAAAGGAACCTTACCTTTCTTCTATGGCGGCCAGGGCGTAGGCCACGACCCCTTCCCCTTGTCCGACAAAGCCCAGGCCCTCGTTTGTGGTCGCTTTGATTGAGACCTCGTGCAGGGCAAGGCGGAGGGCGCGGGCGATGTTGTGCCGCATCTGCAGCAGATACGGGGCGATCTTGGGGGCCTGCAGCACGAGCATCGCGTCTATGTTGACGATCCGGTAGCCTTGGGCGCGAACCGCGTCTCCGACCTCTTCCAGCAGCTCCAGGCTGTTGGCGTTTGCGTATCGGGGATCGGTGTCGGGGAAACGCTGCCCGATGTCTCCTAGGGCGGCCGCCCCCAGCAAGGCATCGCAAATCGCGTGCAGCAGCACGTCGGCGTCGGAGTGGCCGAGCAGGCCCTTCTCGTAGGGGATCTCCACGCCACCCAGCACCAGCCGGCGATCCGGCACCAGCCGGTGCACGTCGTAGCCAAACCCGATGCGTAGGGGGCGTGTCATGGCCTGTGTCCCGAGACCGGATTGCTTTGCTGCTGCAACCACCATTCGGCCCAGGCCCAATCCTCTGGCGTGGTGAGCTTGCGGTTTTCCGGAGCTCCGGGCACGACGCGCACCGGGGTTCCCAGGGCCTCTACGAGGCTGGCCTCGTCGGTGGCCTCCAGCCCGCAGGCCCGGGCGCGCTCGTATGCCTGCATGAGCAGATCACGCCGGAAGGCCTGCGGGGTTTGCGCGGCGCGCAGGGCCGCGCGGTCTAGCGTCTGTTGGACCCATCCATTGGGGTCAACACGCTTCAGGGTATCCACTACGGGCACGGCCGGAATAGCTGCCCCGTATGCGCGCATGGCCTCTATTATGGCGTCTAGAAGGCCCTTGGGCACAAACGGTCGCACGGCGTCATGCACGAGCACCCACTCGATCTCCTCGGGCACGGCGCGCAGGGCCTGCCAGACGGATTCTTGACGGGTGCGCCCGCCGGGCAGAAGCTTTTTCACCTTACGCAGATCATGCCGGTACACCCAGAGCGCCACCTCATCCATAAAGGCGCGGGGCAAGCTTACGTAAATCGCCGTCACCGCGGGGTGATGTTCAAAGATGCGCAACGTGTGCACCAGAAGGGGTAGCTCACCCAGCAAACGGAACTGCTTGGGGCGTTCGCCGCCCATCCGGGATCCGGATCCGGCTGCGGGGATGAGGGCCGCTACCGCCATGTTTTAAATGATCAGCATTGCATCGCCGTAGCTGAAGAGCCGGTACTCCTGTTCAATGGCCGTCCGATAGGCCCGCATGATCAGGTCATAGCCCCCGAAAGCACATACGAGCATAAGCAAGGTGGATTCGGGCATGTGGAAGTTGGTGATGAGCCGCTGGGTGATCTTGAAGTCGTACGGGGGGTAGATGAACTTGTCCGTCCAGGCGCTGCCCGCTTTCAAGCGGTTGTCCGCTGTGATGCTGGATTCCACGGCGCGTACCGAGGAGGTGCCGCAGACGAAGACGTAATTGCCTCGTCGCTCTAGCGCGCTGTTGACGATGCGGGCCGCCTCTGGGGAGATCGAGAAGAATTCCGAGTCCATGCGGTGCTTGGTCAGGTCCTCCACCTCTACGGGCCGAAAGGTGCCCAGGCCGATGTGCAAGGTGACGTAGGCGATCTCCACCCCTTTGTCGCGCAACTGTTGCAGGAGCGTTTCGGTGAAGTGCAGTCCGGCTGTGGGGGCTGCCACGGAGCCCCTATTGCGAGCATACACGGTTTGGTACCATTCTTTGTCCCGGGTCTCGGCTTTGCGCTTGATGTAGGGCGGAATGGGCGTGGTGCCAATCCGGTCGATGACCTCATAGAGCTCCTCGTTGGTGCCGTCGAAAATGAAGCGAATAGTCCGTCCCCGAGAGGTGGTGTTGTCGATGACCTCCGCCACCAGGCCCTCATCGAAGTAGAGCTTATTGCCGATGCGTATTTTGCGGGCTGGGTCTACGATTACATCCCATAGGCGGTTTTCCGCCTGCAGTTCGCGTAGAAGCAGCACCTCGATTTTGGCGTTGGTTTTTTCCTTGCGGGCAAACAAACGGGCTGGGAACACCCGCGTGTCGTTCAGCACCAGCACGTCGCCGGGCTGGAAGTATTCCACGATGTCTCGAAAGATGCGATGTTCGATCTCCCCCGTATCCCGGTGCACGACCATGAGCCGGGCGCTGTCCCGAGGTTCGGCCGGATACTTAGCTACGAGCTTAGCGGGGTAGGAGTACCGGAAGTCGGAAAGTTTGTACGTAACCCCTTCCACAAAGCGGTTCATGCCTGCTCCTGTTCTGGAGACCAGAAGTGCGGCGGGCTATTGAGAGGAAGCCGTCGGCGGGGCGTTGCTATGACCCTGTGTGCGCGCACGCTGAAGCCACAGGCGCCAAGGACATCAAGATAAATATACGCTTAAAGTAAGCCCCCGCCAAGAGCTCCCCGAGGCCTGGGGGCGGGCTAGAGGATAGGGTAATCCCCATAGATGCGCAGGGTTTCTCCGGAGATCGCTCCGGCCTCTTCTTGGGCCAAAAACAGGCAAAGCCGCGCTACAGCCTCTGCCGAAACACCCGGCCCTTCCTGGTCGGCCTCCCGAATCAGGCTCGGGGCGATGGCGTTGGCCGTGATCCCGGAGCCCCAATATTCCAGCGCCACGGACTCCACAAGGCGGATTAGGCCCGCCTTGGAGGCCGAGTAGGCCGCCTGCCCGGAGCGCCCCCGCTCTAGACCCTGCATAGAGGCGATGGCGATCAGGCGCCCGTAGCGGCGCGGCTGCATCCAGCGCAGCGCCTCTCGAAAACACAGGAAGGCGCTGTTCAGGTTGAGCCGCATGAGGTCCTCCCAGGCCTCTAGAGACGTCTCCAGCAGGGGACTTCCGGCCCAGGTGCCCACCGTGTGGATGAGCACATCCAAACGGCCCCATCGGGCATGCACGGCCTCAAAGGCGGCTTGTACCTCGGCTTCCTGAGTCAGGTCCGCCGTCAGCCCCCACCAGGACGCATCCGGTTGCCCGCTCACCTCCAGAGCGTGCAGGGATTCGGCGCGGCGGCTGATCACGACCAGTCCCCCCGGTTCGCTTTGGGAAAACAGCCGCACCAGGGCCCGTCCCAGCCGGCCGGCCCCCGTGATCACCACCACACGATCTCGAAGCATTGCGGCCTCCTACGACGGTTGCGCTGAGCGAAATCGGGATGAGAATTTACGGCTCCCCGGAAGCTATTCAAAGGCCATGCTTGATCTAGATCCCGAAACGAGAAGGGCGCTTTGGGCGCAGCTGGCCGAGGTGGCGGAGGCCTACTGGGCGCAGGTTTTGCGCCTGCCCGTTAGCCCCCGCTGGGATCCCGAAGGGCTACGGCAGGAGCTAGAATCGCACCGCTTTGAGCAGCCCCTTTCGCCCGAGGCGGTGCTCCGTTGGGGGGTGGAACAGCTAAGAGAGCATCAGGTGCACACGCCCCATCCGCGCTACTTTGGCCTGTTCAATCCCGCTCCGACGCCCATGGGGGTGGCGGCCGAGTTTCTGGTGGCCCTCTTCAACCCCCAACTGGCGGCCTGGACCCACAGCCCGTTCGCCGTGGAGCTGGAAAGGCGTCTAGTGCGATGGTTTGGCGCTCAGTTCGGCTGGCCCGAGGCGGAAAGCGACGGCGTTTTCACCTCGGGCGGAGCGGAGGCCAACCATACCGCTCTGCTTTTGGCGCTCTGCGCGCGTTTCTCCGAGGTGGGGCGGGTGGGTTTGCGCGCGCTTCGGGCCCAGCCCGTGCTCTACGTCTCCGAAGAGGCGCATCATTCCCTGCTCAAGGCCGCCCAGGTGAGCGGGTTAGGCCGGGAGGCCGTCCGGGTGGTGCCCGTAACGGAAACGCTCCAGTTTGATTTGGAGGCGCTGGCCCGGCAAATCGCCCAAGATCGGCGCCAGGGCCTTGAGCCCTTTTTGCTCGTGGGCACGGCCGGCACAACGGCCGCCGGGGTGATCGACCCGCTGGAGGCGCTTGCGGATCTGGCGCAGGCCGAGGGGCTCTGGTATCACGTCGACGCCGCTTGGGCCGGAGCCGTGGCGCTCGTGGCGGAATACCGTCCCTGGCTGAAGGGGGTGGAGCGGGCCGATTCCATCACCTTTGACCCGCATAAGTGGCTTTCCGTCCCCATGGGAGCCGGCCTCTGTCTGAGCCGGCATCCTGAGATGCTGGAGCGCGCCTTTCGCGTTCCGGAGACCTACATGCCTCGTGAGGCCGCCTCTTGGGGGGTTCCGGATCCCTTTGCGCGTTCGCTTCAGTGGTCGCGCCGCTTTGTGGGGCTCAAGGTCTGGTTTTCGCTCATGAGCTTAGGCCGTCAGGGCTATGAGACGGCCATCCGACACATGGTCGCGATGGGCCACAGGCTGCGTCAGGGGCTTTGCGATCGAGGCTGGGCGCTGCAAAACGCCACCCCCCTGCCGCTGGCTTGCGTAGTTGACCCCGCCTTTGCCGAAGATGCCGCCCATCATGAGGCGATCGTGCGCGAGCTCATCGGCTCCGGTCGGGCTTGGGTTTCCACGGCCCGGCTGCGCGGCCACCACACCGTTATCCGGGCCTGCATCACCAACTACCGCACCGGCCCAGAGGACGTGGACGCCCTGCTTGAGGCCCTGGATGCGGCCCGCCATCGGGTTCGCTTGGGTCGTTAGCGGGCTCCGTTTTCTGGAAGCTCGTGGGCTAGGGTGAAGAATGCTCCCCGCTCCGTCTGGTGCAACCGCAGCACGCCTGCGCGCATCAACGTGACCAGAATCCGGGAGGCGCGGCGAAGGGAGATGTTCACCATGCGGCTGAATTGGCGCACCGTGATGCGCTCGTAATGATTGAGGTAGCGGAAGAGCTGTTCCTCGTGAGGGCCATATTGAAGCCGAAGGGGTCGCTCTTTGCGTTCTTCTCGCAGCAGATGCACCAGTTCCACGCCGGCCTCTAGGCTCTTGTCCTGAACCCGGACGAACGCCGTGCGGCCCTCCGGGCCGATCCGGAAATGGGGCTTCCGGGAGCTCTCCGGCACGTAGATGACGAGCACCTCGCGGCCGGCGTAAGCGATGAGTTCGAGCGCGTAATCGATCGGAGGATCGCAATGATGGCGCGCGGCCTGTTCGATTTCAAACTCCGCCTCTTCGGGGCTGCGCACTCCGATCACGGTTCGGTTGTCATCGATTCCGATCAAAATATGCCCGCCTTGTGAATTGGCAAACGCCACCAAGGTTTTAGCCAGCTTGTCGGCCGTCGGTACTTTGCGCTTGAATTCTACGCGGAAGCCCTCGCCCAAGGCGATGAGCTGCCGGAGGGCCTCGGGGCTCATATGTGGGGGCTCCTTTGGCGGCTAAGCACAGTACTCGAACGTCAAAGCCTCTTTTAAGAGCCGGGATAGGCGGAGACCGAAAGCCCGCCGAGCCAGTGCTCCTCTTTAGCTGAGCGAGTCATCAGCTCCAAGACAGCCTGTTGCGGTGTCTTCCCGGCGAACAGGACCTCATAGACGGCCGTGCTGATGGGCATCTCCACCTGGTGGTGTTGGGCCAGGGCGTGCACGGCGCGCGTGGTGCGCACGCCCTCGGCGACCATGGGCATCTCGGCGAGGACCGCCTCCAGGGGGCGGCCCCGACCGATCTGTTCCCCTACGTAGCGGTTGCGGCTGTGTCGGCTCATGCAGGTGACGACCAGGTCCCCAATCCCAGCCAAACCGGCGAAGGTAAGCGGCGAAGCCCCCATAGCTATCCCCAGTCGGGCCATCTCAGCAAGACCGCGCGTGATGAGAGCGGCTTTTGTGTTGTCGCCCAGTTCGAGCCCGTCGCAGATGCCGGCCGCGATGGCGAGCACGTTCTTGACCGCCCCCGCGATCTCGACGCCCACTAGATCCGTGTTCGTATAGACCCGAAACATGGGGGTCATGAAGCGTTCCTGCACCGTCTGGGCTGTTTCGATCTCCCGGGAGGCCGCGACTACGGTGGTGGGCAAATGACGCGCCACCTCCTCAGCATGACTGGGGCCGTGCAGTACGCACAGTTGGGTCTCGGGCAGTTGAGGCAAGGTTTCGGCTAAGATCTGCGTGACGGTTTTCAGGGTGCTCGCCTCGATCCCCTTGGTGACGCTCACCAGGATCATGCCGGCCGTGACGTACGGCCGCATGCGTTCAGCCAGCTGCCGGACGGCGTGCGAAGGGGTGGCCACCACGACCATATCCGCTTCGCGTAGCGCCCCCTCCAGGTCGGCTGTTACGCGCACTTCCTGGGGTAGTCGCACCCCCGGCAAATAGGTGGGGTTGGTGCGGGTTTGCTCTAACAGTTGGGCCTGTTCGGCGCGTCTGGCCCACAACACCACGCGGCGGCGTTGTTCGGCTAATAACACGGCCAGAGCCGTGCCCCAACTGCCCGCGCCCAAGATCGCCGTGCGCCCAGTCATGTCAACCTACCGAAGACGCCATGAGGGTAACCGAATCCGGTTTTCCGTTCCGTTGAGCAGACGTCGGATGTTGGCACGATGCGCATATAAGATCACCCCCGCCAGCAGTACGCCGAAAGGCAGCAGGGCGTTGTCAAGAGGCACATGAAATATGTATTTCCGAATAGCCAGCACAATCGGAAACGCCAGCGCCGCTGCGATTGAGCCCAAGGAGGCATACCGAGATAGGAGCGCAACCAGCACAAAGATCCCGGCGCAGATGAGCGTAGTCCAAGTCGTGATGGCCAGTAACGCCCCGGCTGAGGTGCTGACGCCCTTTCCGCCCCGGAACCTGCTCCATATCGGATACATGTGCCCGAGCACGGCCGCCAGGCCGGCTAGGATTCTCTCCACCTGCCAATTGGCTAACCCAGCCGGCAAGCTGTCTATACGCAACGTGGCGATAAGGCCTGTGGCCACCAAGCCTTTGCCCATGTCCAGTAGCCCCACCAGCACCCCGGCCCGCCATCCCAGCACCCGCCAGGTATTCGTCATGCCGGGGTTGCCGCTACCGTGCTCTCGGATATCTATCCCACGGCGACGGCTGATGAGCACACCTGTGGGGATGGCCCCTACCAGGTAGCTTAATATCAAGATGAGCGCCAGCGATACCATAGTGCGCCTGTGTGCTTGGTCTGAGGCGGCACCTGAGGGGGTGTTAACCTTTTCGGAAATACGGCTCTGGGTTGATCGCGTTGCCGCGGCGGTGCAATTCGAAGCGCAGCACGTGGGTGGTGCTAGCCCGTTCCCCTTCGCCTACGTAGCCGATAATCGCCCCGAGCTCTACGCGCTGACCGCGTTCGACCAAGACCCGGCTCAGATGGGCGTATACGGTCTCGTAGCCTCGCCCGTGCTCGATGATCACGTACAAGCCTCGGCTTAGGTTCCGGTTGATCTCCCGTACCCGACCCTCCGCGGCGGCATATACAGGGGTGCGCGTTTGCACCACAAAGCTCACGCCGAGGTTCATTTGGGTTTTGCGCAACAAGGGGTGGAAATGCAGCCCAAAGCCGCGCCAAACGGGCGCGTTGACCGGACGCTGTAGTGCCAGCTCCTCCGAAGGGTTCGCATAGGTGCCTTGAGCGATCCAGCCCGAAATCAAGCAGCCCATACACAGGAAACACCATCGAAGAGCCATGGCTTCGGTCTCCCTGGGTGCTAGAAGCGGCTTGTGAGCGTGCGCCCGATTTTTACAAAAAATCCCTGTTTTCCGCAAGCCTAACCCCGAGATGGCCCGGCTTTCAGTCCGCCGAACCTCGCCGCGGCCCCGGCACGCCAGGCTTGCGTTCGGATACGGGGCGCGGTAGTTTTTTGACCTCAAGGGCACAATTTCCATGGAGCTGGTCTCTGTCTCGGAGGCGCACGCGCTTATCTTATCCCGGCTTGCGCCTTTGCCTATGGAGAGGCGACCCCTTGAGGAGGCTCTGGGATTGGGGCTGGCCTCACCCATCCGGGCCCGGGATCCGGTGCCGCCTTTCGACACCTCGGCCATGGATGGCTATGCGCTGCGCGCAGCGGACACGAACCAGGCGCCCGTTCGCTTGCGTCTTGTCGGGCTGGTGCGGGCCGGCACAGTATGGCCCGAGGTATTGCGGCCCGGACAGGCCGTGCAGATCCTAACGGGAGCGCCCCTTCCTCCAGGAGCCGACGCAGTTGCGGAGCAAGAGATCGCTACCGTAGAGCCAGATGGATGGGTGCGCATCCGAGAGCCCATCTCCCCGGGCCGGAACATCCGCAAAGCCGGCGAGGATATGCCCGAAGGGGCCACGGTTTTGGAGGAGGGCCTCGTGCTGGAGCCGGCCGCCATAGCGGCCGCTGCTGCAGCCGGTTGGGCCGAGCTTCCCGTGCGCCGACGGGCCCGTGTGGCGATTCTGATAACAGGAGATGAGCTGGTCGATCCAGGCTCAGCGCTCCCTCCGGGTAAGATCCGGAACAGCAACCGCTATCTCCTTGAGGCCCTCTGCCGACGAGAAGGGGCCGAGGTAACCTATCGGGCCACCGTGCGGGATGACCCGGACGCCCTCCAGGGGGCTTTCGAGGAGGCACATGCCGCAGCGGACCTGGTGCTGAGCACAGGGGGCGTCTCGGTGGGGGTTTTCGATTACGTGCAGGCCGTGCTCGAGAAGCTGGGCTTTGAGCGCGTCTTCTGGCGTGTGCGCCAGCGCCCCGGTAAGCCCTTGCTGTTCGGCCTTCTACGGGGGAAGCCGTTTTTCGGGTTGCCGGGAAATCCGGTCTCGGCCGGGGTCTGCTTTGATCAGTACGTGCGGCCCGCGTTGCGCTACATCATGGGCCTTAGGCCCACGCATCGCGCTCGGCTGCGCGGGATGCTGGAGGAGCCCTTTGCGGCCAAGCGGCCGGGGCTGTATACGTTTGTGCGCGCCCGATGGCGCTTGCGCCCCGATGGCCGCATCGGCGTGCGCCCCACCGGGCCGCAGGGTTCGCACCTGGTCAGTTCGCTTGTCGCAGCCACCTGTTTGCTGCATCTGCCGGAAGCTTGGGGCCCTGTGCCCGCGGAAACGGAGGTGGAACTGGAGTTGTGGGCCACAGAGCCGGAGCCTTTCGTCGCTTCTGCCGGGATGCCGTATCATGCGCAGACATCCTCCGCTCGCTAAAGGCCGTGGGGCGGCCTACAATCCTCCGAACCGGTTTGAGCCGCTGCACGTGGAGCTCCCTTCAGAGGAACTGGCCCCGTACTTCGAGCCCCCTGAGTTCGCCCGTCAAGTATCGGTGCAGGTGTACCGGGACCGCTCTCAGGAGGTGCTTTCCGAAAACCGCAGCCCAGACGTGGGATTTCGCTATAGCTTGAATCCTTATCGGGGCTGCGAGCACGGCTGCATCTATTGCTACGCCCGACCCACACATGAGTATTGGGGTTTTTCCTCGGGGCTGGATTTCGAGACCCGGATCGTGGTCAAGCTCGATGCCCCAGAGCTGCTGGCTCGCGCGTTTCGAAGCGCCTCCTGGAGGCCGCAGCCTGTGGTGCTGGCGCCCAACACGGACGCCTATCAGCCCCTGGAACGCCGACTGGGCCTCACCCGGCGCTGTCTGGAGGTTTTTCTGGCTTTCCGCAACCCCGTGGCGATTATCACGAAAAACGCCCTCATCCTGCGGGACGTGGATCTGCTGCAGGAGCTGGCTCGTCTGGAGCTCGTAACCGTTACGATCTCCCTGACCACGCTGGACCCCGAGCTGCGTCGCCACTTGGAGCCCCGCACCTCGACAGCGGCCCGGCGCCTGGAGGCGATCGCGCGTCTCCGCGAGCGCGGCGTACCGGTGGGCGTCAACATCGCCCCCGTGATCCCGGGGCTGACGGATCACGAAATCCCCCGATTGCTCCAAGAGGCCGCCCAACACGGCGCTCAATGGGCTGGCTATGGGCTCCTGCGTTTGCCTTATGCGGTAAAGGAACTTTTCGAAGACTGGTTGGCCCGCACCTATCCGGATCGCTCCGATCGGGTGTTGGGGCGTATTCGCGCGGTCCGAGAGGGCAAGCTAAACACCTCCGCCTTCGGCTACCGCATGGTGGGTTCAGGCCCCTACGCCACATTCATCGGGCGTCTGTTTGTGGTCTTTGCTCGTCGTTATGGCCTGGATCGCCCCCCGCCCCAGCTGTGTACGACGCGCTTTCGACGCGTGCCCGAGCAAGAAGACCTATTTGAGGTCTTAAAAGGATCGGATTCACCCCGGTGGGCTTAAGGGAGGACATGGATCGTTTCGTTCCCCCTCTGGCGGCTGTTTGCGGGGAGATCCGGCCTGTGCTGGCGGGCGTAGCCTCTATTTTAAGGACACCAGATCGCGCGGCCTCAGCTGAAGCTCAAAACCCATGAAGACCATCATCGAGCCGTTTCGCATCAAATCCGTTGAGCCCATTCGCATGAGCACCCGCCAGGAGCGGGAGCGTTGGATCGCCGAGGCCCACTACAACCTGTTCGCCCTGGATGCCGAGCGCGTGCTCATCGATCTCCTGACGGACTCCGGCACGGCCGCCATGAGCGCGCGCCAGTGGGCCGCCATGATGCAGGGCGATGAGTCCTACGCCGGAAGCCCCTCCTTTGATCGTTTCGAAGCGGCCGTGCGCCGGCTTATGCCCTTTCGTTTCATCATCCCCACGCATCAGGGCCGGGCCGCGGAAAAGATCCTCTTCTCCATCCTCGGGGGGCCCGGTAAGATCATCCCGAGCAACACGCACTTTGACACCACCCGGGCCAACATCGAATTCACCGGGGCCGAAGCCGTGGACCTGCCGATACCCGAGGCCCTGCAGCCGCAGCTGGAGCACCCGTTTAAGGGCAACATGGACGTGGAAAGGCTTGAGGAGCTATTGCGGCGTCTGGGCCCGCAGCGCGTGCCCC
Organism: Bacteroidota bacterium; assembly: GCA_025059945.1. Lineage (NCBI taxonomy): Bacteria > Pseudomonadati > Bacteroidota > Bacteroidota bacterium. Next base: position 82,649 of record JANXDC010000015.1, on the reverse strand, counting down.
TGTGTATGCTCACGGTTACGAACAACTCCGGCGGCGGGCAGCCCGTCTCGATGGCCAACATCCAGGCCACGGCCGAGGTGTGCCGCCGTTACGGGGTCCCCTTGTTTATCGACGCCTGCCGGTTTGCCGAAAACGCCTACTTTATCAAGCTGCGCGAGCCCGGTTACGCGGACAAGTCCGTCTTGGAGATCGTGCGCCAGATGTTCTCCTATGCCGACGGCTGTACGATGTCGGCCAAAAAAGACGGGCTAGCCAACATCGGCGGCTGGCTTGCCCTCAACGATGAGGCGTGGGCCCAGCAGGCGCGGACCCTGCTTATCCTAACCGAGGGCTTCCCCACCTATGGGGGCCTGGCCGGCCGGGACCTGGAGGCCATTGCGGTGGGCCTGGAGGAGGTGATCGAAGAAGATTACCTGCGCTACCGGATCGCCTCCACGCAGTACGTGGGCCGGCATCTCATGGAGGCGGGTGTGCCGATCGTGCGGCCCGTCGGCGGACACGCGGTGTATTTGGATGCGCGCGCCATCTTGCCCCACATCCCTCCTTTGCAGTATCCGGGTCAGGTGCTCGCCGTGGAGCTGTACGTGCACGGCGGGGTGCGGGGCTGCGAGATCGGCACGGTCATGTTCGGCCGGCAGCCGGATGGCTCCGAGAAGGCGGCGCCCATGGATTTGGTCCGCCTGGCCATTCCCCGGCGCGTCTACACGCAGAGCCACATGGACTACGTGATCGAGGTTGTGCGCGAGGTCTACGCCCATCGGCAGCGGTTGCGCGGCATGCGCATCACCTGGGAACCACCCGTGCTGCGCCACTTTACGGCGCGCTTTGCGTATCGGGACTAGGGTCCCCTTCTGAGGGGTCGGATCCCAAGATGGGCACGTCTTGTATCAGCACCTGCTGTGCGATGGCCTTGCCCGTTGGCGTGGTGGCCAATCCCCCGAGGGCTGTCTCCTTGTAACGCGCATCCATGGCCTGTCCAAGCTCGGCCAGCACATCGACCACTTCGTCGACCGGGATCACGCTCGGCACCCCGGCCAGGGCCATCTCCGCCGCGGCAAACCCCACAAGGGCCCCTGAGGCGTTGCGCACCACGCAGGGCACCTCTACGAGCCCGGCTACGGGATCGCAGATGAGCCCCAGCAGGCACTGCAGGGCGATCGCCACGGCGTTGCCGATCTGCTCTGCGCTTCCCCCCAACAGGTACACAACGGCCCCCGCCCCCATGGCGGCCGCGGATCCGGTCTCGGCCTGGCATCCGGCCACAGCCCCCGCGATCCCGGCCCGACGCTCGATGATGAGCGCGATCCCGGCCGCCACAAGCAGCCCATCCAGGATGCGCCTTCGGGGGATGTTGTGCTCCTGCATGAGCACCGTCAGCATAGCCGGCAGGATCCCCGAGGAGCCCGCCGTGGGCGCGGCCACGATGCGGCCCATGCAGGCGTTGACCTCCTTAGCCGCTAGCGCCCGAGCGATAACGGCCGTCACCTGCGGACCCAGAATGGACACACGGGAGCGGGCCACGCGCTTGCCCCAGTCTCCGAGGAGGCCGCTTCGGGAGCGCATCTGCTGCTCGAGGCCTTTTTGCACCGCCTCCTCCATGACCCCCAAGGCCCGATCCAGCCGCGCGTAGATCTCTTCCCGGCTGCGCCCCTTGAGCTCCATTTCGTAGCGGACCATGGATTCGGCCAGGTCGATGCCCTCTCGTTCGCAGTAGACGAACCATTCGCGAAAGCGCTCAAATACCGGCATAGGTGGGGCCTACTACGCTTCGGCGTTCCAGCTGGCTAGCTCGGCTTTGAGGAGATCGATCTTCGCCACAGGCGTCGGATCGACCTCGTAAAGGAGCGCTAGATAATAGCTCGTCCAGTCTCCTAGATAAATAAGCCCCAGCATGCGGGCCAGTCGGCCCTGTCCTTCCGCGTACAGATCATGAACCGAGGCGGCGTGGGGCTGTATGAGGCGACGCGTGATGCGCATGCGCTGCCGAACGCGGGGGTGATCCTCCGGATCGTGCAAGAACACGACGGCCATCTGCCGAAGCAGCTCGGGCAGGTTCTGCCAGCCTACGATCTCGTTATGGTTCATCTCCGGCAACACGTGCCCGTAGGCCAGGACCTTGGCGTTTTCCGCTAGCTGCCCTCGCCAGCGCAAGGCCACGGCCTCCATGGGGCCGTGCCCGGCGTAGAGGATCGGCAGCTTACCGAAAAGGGCTTGGGCCAGGCGCACGGCGGGGTTGTGTTCGGAGGCGTGCGCGTATCGGGCTAGATGGGCTTCCAGCAGCTGAGCCGTTTCGGCGATTTCCGTGTGCGGGTCCGCACAAAGTCCGGCCCGCCAGGCCGCATGCAGAAGCGGGGCGAATAGGTAAGCCAGGGCCGTGCGAGGCGGTCTGCCCGGCGGAATGCGCACGAGCCGATGGCCGTACCGGGCGGCCAGCTCGGCCGCCCGACCGCCAGAGCTGACCACCAGCACCTGCGCCCCTTGGGCGACGGCCTGCTCGTAGGCGGAGAGCGTCTCCTCGGTCTGCCCGGAGTAGCTGCAGACGAGCACCAGCGTATGCGGGCCGACAAAAGTCGGCACGCTGTAATGTCGACACACCAGAATCGGCGCCGGCGCGCGATCGCGCAAGTACGCGCGCAATAGATCCCCCCCAATGGCGGATCCCCCCATGCCCGCCACGAGCACCTGATGTACGGGCCGGCTCGGAAGCCAATCGGCCAACGCCTCGGTGGCCAGCGCGTGCGCTTCGGACCAGTCCTCCGGAAACCGGCATAAGATGCCGTGCATGTTGTGCTGGTCAACCGACATGGCTTTATTCCGCTTTGTGGGCGCAGAGGTGAAGCAAAAAAGCCGGTTTTATCGGGGAATGTCAACCGACTTCGGGGCCGCCTGCCTGGCGCTGCGGCCCCGAGAGACCGTTTATAGCTCTTCTTCGTTTTTGCGGAATTGGATGCGCCGGTACTGGCGCACGTTCTTATGGATGGCCTGCCGGGTGAGGCCGATACGTCGGCCGATGTCGGACTGGTTGCGAATGCCGGGGATGCCGATGAATCCATCCACAAGACCCGTTACGTAGCGCTGGCGCAGCTCTTGTAGATCCATGAAGCCGAGCACCTTGGCGATGTCGAGTCGTTCTAGTTTATCCTTACAGCGCTCATAGGCGGCGTATTTGCGCTCGTAATCCCGAATCGCCCCCAGCTCCCGATATAGCTGCAGGGCGGCGCGGTAGTACTCCAGGGCCAGGCCAAAATAGCCCATCGCCTCGTAGAGATCGGCCAAATTGGCTAGCGTGGTGGCCTCCATAAGCCGATCCCCCAGTTCGCGGGCCAGCGTATAGGCGCGTTTTAGGTAATCCTCGGCCTCATCAAAGCGGTTTTCGTCCTGAAAGCAGACCCCTTTATTGTTGAAGATGAAGACAAATCGGCGGCGCAGCCCATGACGTTTGGCCAGGTTGTAAGCTCGGCTGTAGGCCTCCTGAGCCTGCTCGAAATTGTGCTCGGCCCGGTAGGTATTGCCGATGTTGGTCATCACCCGAACCATCCAGTCGTATTCGTGTAGCTCGCGGAAAAGCAAATACGCCCTCTCGAATTGCTCGCGCGCCCCGGCGCTGTCGCCATGCAGCCGCAGCAGGGCCGAGCCGTAGCGCACCAGCCAGATGGCCCGTTCCAAGTCGGTTTGAACCGGAATCCGATTGAGCAGGTCAAAGACTTTGGGATCTTTGAGTCGCAAGTACGCATTGGCCATCTCCAGCTCGATGCGCACACGCGAGCTCCTCTCGTGCTCGGGAAGTTGTTCTAACGCCTGACGGCAGAGCAGGAGCGCTTCCGATAGCTCTCCAGACTCGATGCGGCGTTCCACTTCTTCCAGAAAGGCCGCGAGGTTTTTGGCTGCAAGTAGGGTTGCTTCCATGACCTCCCCTTACCCGACGCCCCCATCAATTTATGCATTCCGCGTATGCGTTACCAAAGTAATATTTTTTGCCCCTACCAGGGGCAGCGCTTTTGCGTTCCATCTCCGGGCCCCGCTGCGCGGACGCACTAGGTGTCGTCCACGTCGTCGCCGCCGCGCACCTGATGGGTCTGCTGTTCTGGGCCAAGCAGCTCGACGGCGCAACCGACGTAGCCGGCTGCCAGCGCCAGCAGTAGGCTGAGAAGCAGAGCTTTGCGCATCGGGCCACCTCCTATATTGGTTTGGGGGGTGCTGGGATCGCTTCGCGTCCAGAAGGTTTAGGCTGAACGGCCATAAGCTTCAGGCCGAGGCGTATGGCTGAAGTGTTCGACCAGGCTTCGCACGTAGCGGGCCTCAAGCTCTTCGGGGGATAGAAGCCCTACGATTGCGGCCACGTTCAAGGCGTCGAGCGCCTGTTGGCAGCGCACCAGTCCGGAGCGGGCCTGGGCGTACAGCTCCTGAGCTCCCTGGCGAGCGAACAAGATCAGGGCGCACTCGTAGTAGGGGATGGCTAGCCCATAGTAGCGCATGCGCTCATGATACAAGCGCGCCAAGTGATACAGGCTTAACGCTTGGGCCCATTCTTCGCCCATCTCCTGCGCTAGGCTCAGGGACTCTTGCAGGTAACGCTCCGCCTCCTGCAAGCCCCCCAGATGCTGTAGGCTAACCCCCACGTTATGAGTCAGTACCTGAAGCCAAGGGCGGAAGCCCTCCTGACGAGCTATGCTAAGGGCATGTTGGTAGTACATGGCGGCTGTAGCATAGTCGCGCTGCGCATAAGCCGTGCGGCCCAGCCCGTCGAGCGTCAACACCAGCCAGGGGGGCCTGCGCAGGTGGCGCAGCACCGTATAGGCTCGTTCGTAGGCGTAAAAGCCGGGCTTGGGCCCTATACGTCGCTCTTGCAGACGGGCTTCCAGCCACAACCGAACGCCGCGATCCTGAATCGATCCGGCCGGCGCGGCCTCCAAAGCCAGCACGGCCTCTTCGTATAGTCCCAGCTCGAGGGCGCAAAAAATGCGCAGCTGCGCCACCTCGGCCTCCGTTGACGGCTCTGGCTTATAAGAGGCGGCGTGCTGATGCAGCGCCCCCCAGTCCCGCAAGTCCGCCTGCTCAAGCCCGGTGGCAAGTCCGGGCCAGAGCGCGCCGAGCGGAGCATGTCGGATTGTGGTGTCGACGGAAAAGGGCGCCTCGGGGGTGTTGTTTTTTCTGGGTTGAGCCATGTAGCGTTTCCCTGGTGGGTTGGCCAAAGGAGCGCACAAGCGTCGTACCAATTGCCTTTTTGCGTCCGGTGAACCGCTCCGCGTATATTCGCGAGACCCGGGCGGATCGAAACGTAACGGTTCGCGTCCGTTTTGGTAACGGAACAGGGGTGTCCATCCATGGGCTTGATGAGTCGCTTGCGGGACAACACCCATCTGATTTTGTGGACCCTGGTGATCGCCTTTGGCCTGATTTGGGTGATGACCGACGCCGGCCTCTTTGAGGCTCTGGGCACCCAGCGCACCCACGTGGGCGAGGTCGACGGTCATCCGATCACGTATCAGGAATACACCGAAACCGTGGATCGATACCTGCAGGCCTATCAGCAGCAGACGGGCGAAGGCGCCTCCCCTCAGATGGTGGAGCTTTACCGGGATATGGCCTGGCAGAGCCTGACAAACGACATCCTGCGTCGGGAGCTCTCCCGTCGGCTGGGCCTGCGCGTGAGCGAAAGCGAAATCTTGGAGCTCGTCGTAGGCGAAAACCCCGATCCTTTCATCCAGCAACAATTCGCCGGTCCGGACGGCCGTATCGACCGCAACGCGTTGCTGGCGGCCATTCGCGCCCCGGAGACCCGCGAGGGCTGGTTGCAGGTTGAGGACTATCTGCGCCGCAAACGGGAGGCGGAAAAGCTGGAACAGCTCATAGCCTCCATTGCGCGCGTAAGCGAAGGGGAGATCCGTTACCGCTACTATCTGGAGCGCAAGACGGTCGACATAGAGTACGTAATGCTATCGTATGCGAGCATTCCGGAGTCCGAGCTCAAGCTCACCGACGGGGATCTGCGGCGCTACTATAGCGCGCACCGCGGGGAGTACCGGGTTCCGGCCGCCTATACGATCGAATATGTGCTGTTTTCGAAAAAGCCCACGCGACAGGACACGCTGCGCACGATCGAGGAGCTGGCCCAGCTGAAGAACGATTTTGCGCAAACGCAAAACGACTCGCTTTTCCTGGTCCAACACGGCAGCCTAAGCCCGTATTCGCGCGCCTTTGTCAAGCTTTCGGAGCTGGCCGAGCCCCTGGCCAACGCCATAGAGCGGGCGCGCCCAGGGGAGGTCGTAGGTCCCCTCAACGACGGGACGTTGGTGCATGTGGTGAAGGTCCTCGAGACCCGGACAGCCCAAGAGCCGGTCGTGCGGGCTCGGCACATCTTGATTGCGTTTGGAACCGACAAGGCCGAGGCGCGGCGCAAGGCCGAGTCCGTGCTCGCTCGGCTTCGCGCCGGAGAGGATTTCGCCGCTGTGGCGCGGGAGGTCTCCCAGGATCCCGGATCGGCCTCCCGAGGCGGGGATCTGGGCTGGTTCGGCAGAGGACGGATGGTAAAAGAGTTCGAGGAAGCCGCTTTCGGGGCGCGCCCCGGGCAGCTTCTGGGGCCCGTGGAGACGAGCTTCGGCTATCACATCATTCGCGTCGAGGGCCGCAGCACCGCGGAGTACCGGATCGCGGATCTGAGCCGCCGCATCGAGGCGGACCCCACCACGACGGTGGCCCGGGTGCAAGAATCGGCCGAGGACTTCCGCTACTTCGCCCGCGAGTCCGGTTTCGACCAGGAGGCGCAGCGGCGGGGCCTGCAGGTGCAGACCTTTGATTTGACCGAAGAGAGCCGGTTTGTGCCGGGCGTTGGAGTGGCGGGGCCCCTACTGCACTTCGCCAAATCCGCCAAAATTGGGGAAATCAGCCCTCCGATCGAGATGGACGAATCCTTTGTCGTGGCGCGCCTGAAAAGCCGCCGCCCCGAGGGGTATCGACCCTATGAAGAGGTCAAAGAGGCCATCCGAGCCCAAGTGCTGCAGGAGGAGCGCCGCAAGTTGGCCCTAGAGCGGCTCCGCAAGGCCGCCGAAGCGCACAAGGATCTGGCCGCGGTGGCTCAGGCCCTTTCGGTGTCTGTACAGACGGCCCAGGGGCTTTCCCTGCAAAACCCCGTGTTGCCGGCGGTGGGATCGGAGCCTGTCCTGATAGCTGCGGCCCTGGGGCTGCGTACAGGCCAAATCTCGCCTGTGCTGGCCGGTCAGCAGGGGGCTTATCTACTGCGCGCGGTGCGGGTAACAGAACCGGATCTGCGCGCCATACCGGCTGCGGATCGGCAGCGCATCCGCGAGGCGTTGCTCTCCCAGAAGCGCTCCCAGCTCATGGGGCAATGGCTGCAAGAGCTGCGCAAGCGGGCCAAGATCGAAGACCGCCGTCATCTGTTCTTGCGCCCCTCTTGAGCCGGGGTTCGGACGCATTCGGTTTTCCCTCCAAGCCCGCCTCTTGATGGAGGTGGGCTGTCGCGTTCTCTGGGGATAAAGCGAAGAGGCGATCGGCAAGATCAGTATGTCGACGGGGACGCAGCAGGGCATCCGGATCTCGGGGGCGCGGGAGCACAACCTGAAGAACATCTCCCTGGTGCTGCCCCGCTACCGGCTAATCGTATTTACGGGCCTTTCTGGAAGCGGCAAAAGCTCCCTGGCCTTCGATACGCTTTACGCCGAGGGCCAACGCCGGTATCTGGAGACCTTTAGCCCGTATGCGCGGCAGTTTTTGGGTGTGCTAGAACGTCCGGACGTGGACCAGATCGAGGGCCTCAGTCCGGTGATCGCCATCGAGCAGCGAACAACCGGCTACACCCCTCGTTCCACGGTCGGCACCGTTACGGAGATTTACGATTTTCTGCGGCTTCTATTCGCCCGCTTAGGGGAGGCCTTCTGCTATCAATGCGGCCAACGCATGCGGCAGCTAAGCGATGAGGAGATCGTGCTGCAGCTGCGGGCCCTGCCCTGCGGGGTTATGCTGGAGATGTTGGCTCCGCTTGTGCGGGGCCGCAAGGGCCACTATCGGGAGCTGTTTGAACGGCTGCTCCAGCAGGGCTTTACGCGGGTGCGCATCGACGGGCAGATCCGCGAGCTGAGCTCGGGCCTGCAGGTGGACCGCTACAGAACGCATACAATCGAGGTTGTTGTCGATCGACTTCGGGTCGATCCCCACGAGAAGGTCCGGCTGCGCGAGTCCGTGCAGCTGGCCTTGGAGCTGGGGAGGGGATCCCTTATCGTGCGCCGCCTCGATACGCAGGAGGAGTTTTTCTTAAGCCGGCACCTGAGCTGCCCGCAGTGCGGGATCGCCTATCCGGAGCTGGCCCCGCATAGTTTTTCGTTCAACTCTGCGCACGGAGCCTGCCCCGAATGCCAGGGGCTCGGAGAGACGCTGCGGGCCGATCCGGACCGGATCATCCCGGATCCGCGCAAGAGCATCTTGCAGGGCGGACTGGCCCCAATCGGCAAGCCCGCCCCAGGCGACTGGTTTCGACGCGCCCTAACGTTTCTGGGCCAGCGTTTTGGTTTTGCCCTCGATACCCCGCTAGAGGAGCTTTCCGAAGAGGCCCGATCCGTTCTGCTTTGGGGGCGGACAAGCCGGGAGGAGCCCGTTGTGTTGGAGCTTGAAGAGGGGGGCCGTCCTTACCGAATTCGCTTTGAGGGGCTTGCCGCCTACATCGAAAACGTCCGAGAACGGGCCTCAAGCGAGACCCAGCGCGAGTGGGCCGAATCGTTTATGCGCCCGCAGAGGTGCCGCGCCTGCGGCGGGGGGCGGCTGCGGCCCGAAAGCCTTTCCGTACGCATAGACGGCCTTAACATCGCCGATATGAGCCGTATGGACGCGGCCGCGCTCCGGGAGCGACTCCGAGGGCTACCAGAGCGTTGGGGCGCGCGCCAGCAGGCTATCGGCCAGCCCATTTTGCGGGAGATCTCGAGCCGACTGGAGTTCCTTCAGGAGGTGGGACTCGGGTATCTGAGTCTAGATCGCCCTATGCATACGCTCTCCGGCGGAGAGGCCCAGCGCGTGCGCCTGGCTAGGCAGATCGGCACGCAACTAGTGGACGTGCTCTACATTCTGGATGAGCCTTCTATTGGGCTCCATCCCCGGGACAACCAGCGTCTCATCGCCTCCTTACGACGGCTTCGCGATCTGGGCAACACGGTCGTGGTCGTCGAACACGACCGGGACACGATCGAAGCGGCCGATTGCGTAATCGACCTGGGGCCGGGTGCGGGCGAACAGGGCGGACAGGTGGTGGCCGTGGGCCCGCCGCAAGCGCTCGATGGCCCTTCGCTAACGGCGGCTTATCTGCGCGGGGAGCGCTACATCCCGATCCCACCGCAGCGACGCACGGGCAACGGGCGTTTTCTAGTGCTGCATGGCGCCCGGGGGCACAACCTCAAAAATCTCACCGTGCGCTTTCCCCTGGGAACCCTGATCTGCGTAACGGGGGTGAGCGGATCGGGCAAGTCCACGCTCGTCAACGAGACTCTGTATCCGGCCCTGGCGCGTCACTACCATCGGGCCGCGCTTGGGGCGCTTCAGTACGATCGGATCGAGGGGCTGGAGCACCTCGATAAGGTGATCGCGATCGATCAGAGCCCGATCGGCCGCAACCCCCGATCGAATCCGGCCACCTACACGGGTCTTTTTACCTTGATTCGAGACCTGTTTGCCCAGCTGCCGGAGTCTCGGATCCGGGGCTACGCGCCGGGCCGCTTTTCTTTTAACGTTCCGGGCGGCCGTTGTGAGGCCTGCGAGGGGGCCGGGATCAAGCGCATCGAGATGGCGTTTTTGCCGGACGTGCACGTGCGCTGCGAGCTCTGCGGAGGGCGACGGTACAACCGGGAGACGCTGGAGGTCCGCTACCGGGGGCGTTCGATTGCGGATGTACTGGAGATGAACGTCTCCGAGGCGCTCACCTTCTTTGGGTCCGTGCCCGCGATCGCGCGCCGGCTTCGCGTGTTGGAACAGGTGGGCTTGGGCTACATACGGCTCGGGCAGCCCGCCACGACCCTCTCCGGCGGGGAGGCGCAGCGGATCAAACTGGCCGCGGAATTGAGCCGTCCGGGGACGGGGCGCACGCTTTACATTCTGGATGAGCCTACGACCGGGCTGCACTTTGAGGACGTGCGCCTGCTGCTGCTGGTGCTGCAGGCTCTGGTCGATCGGGGCAACACGGTGCTCGTTATCGAGCACAACCCGGAGGTCATCAAGGTCGCCGATTGGATCATCGATCTGGGTCCTGAGGGCGGAGAGGCCGGCGGGCGTCTTGTGGCCGAAGGCCCCCCGGAGGTCGTGGCGGCCTGTCCGGAAAGCCACACAGGCCGGTTTTTGCGCGTAGAGCTCGAGCGCGGGGTGCGGGAACCGTGGCCGAAATGGGATATCCCGGCAGGCGGCGTTCTGCAGAAACCGTAACGAGCCCATCTATTGCGTAGTCCTCTGAACGGTCTAGATGGGGACACCATGTGCGCGGTTGCGCCTCAGCTTCCCTGGGCCGATTGGCTGGTGCGCCTGCGGCGTCACCTGCACCGAAATCCGGAGGTGGGCTTCGAGGAGCGCGAGACGGCCGTCTTTATCGAAGAGCAACTGCGCGCCTTGGGCCTTAGCCCTCGCCGCGTGGCCGGAACGGGGGTGGTAGTCGAGCTCTTTGGCCGCGGGCCGGGGCCGCTTCGGGCTTACCGCTCCGACATCGACGCCCTTCCCGTAGCGGACGCCAAGACGGCCCCCTACGCCTCATCCCGGGCCGGCGTAGCCCATTTGTGCGGGCACGATGCGCACGTGGCCATCGCCCTGGGGGTGGTGCGCTATCTGCTGGAGCGCTCCGATTGGTCGGGGTCTATTCGGGTGTTCTTTCAGCCCGCCGAGGAGCCCACGCCCAGCGGGGCGCTGCAGATGGTGCAAGCCGGCGTCATGGAGGGGGTGGAGGCGATCTACGCCGTGCACGTAGATCCGACCCTGCCCGTGGGGGCTTTCGGTTTCCGGGTGGGTGCTCTGAGCGCTGCCACCGACGTCGTGCGGCTTCTAGTGCGCGGACCCCGCACGGTGCACGCCTCGCGTCCTCATGAGGCGCCGGATCCCGTCTGGGTGGCCGTGCAGATCGCGCAGGCCTGCTATGGGCTGGCCGGCCGCGTGCACGACGCCCGGCAGCCGGCCGTCTGGGCTCTGACGTATCTGCGCGCCGGAACGGCCCTGAACGTGATCCCTGATGTTGTGGAGCTTGCGGGCACGTTGCGCACTACGGATCCCGAAGATCGGGAACGCTGGCATCGGGCTCTGGCTCAGATCGCACACGCCTTGGCCAAGGCCAGCGGCGTCGAATGCCTGCTGGAAATCCAGCGCGGATCTCCCCCCGTTTGCAACGACAAGCGCCTTGTGGAGCATGCGCGCCGTCTTGCCCGAGCCCTGTTCGGCCCCGAGGCTGTCCGGGAGATCGAACGCCCCAGCATGTGGGGGGAGGATTTCTCCCGCTATCTGGAGCACGCGCCCGGGGCCATGATCCGCGTGGGGACCTGCGGAAGCCCGCAGAGCTGCTTTGAGCTGCACGACAGCCGATTCGACGTAGACGAGCGGGCCCTGCCCCTGGCCGTGGTGCTGATGGGGGAGGTGCTGCGTCAGTGGCCTCCGGAGGGCTGGAGCTCATGCGACTCGTAGCGGTCCTGTTCGCGCTTCATCTGCTTGGGCCCGCTATCCTGAAGGCTCAGGTGGTTCGGGACGACTTCGAAGACGGCGACCTCACCCGGAATCCCGCCTGGATGGGCACGCTTGAGCGCTTTCGGATCGTCCGGGAATCCGAGGGAAACCGGCTGCGCAGCCAGGGTCGCCCGATGGCCGACACGTTGTATCTGGCCACCCGTTCGCCGATCGCCTACGGCTCCTGGAGCATCTGGATGCGCATAAGCGGCGTGAACTTGAGCACGGCCAACGGGGTGCGCTGGTACCTCATGGCCGATCAAGCGGAGCTCAAGGAGCCGCTTCGCGGCTACTACGTGCAAATCGGGACCACGAATGCCGATGATCTGCGCCTGGTGCGCCAGGAGGGGGCGCGCCGGCTTGAGCTGCTGCGCACGCCTGCGCTGTGGAGCGGCACCGAGCACCTGTTCTTGTTGCGCGTAGAGCGCCGCCTAGATGGCTCCTGGTGGCTCGAAGTCAACGGTCTGCGATATGGACCCGTACGGGACACAGCCTTAAGCCACAGCAGCTACCTGGGGATCTGGGTGAAGCACAGCGCCACGACGGGCGCGGCCTACGGTTTCGATGACGTGGAGGCCGTCTGGGGGGACGGCGCCAAACCCGATGAGCGCCCCTTTGCGCTGGTCGGCGCCTGGGTCGTTGCGGCAGAGGAGCTGCGGGTGCGCTATAGCCACCCGGTGGAAGTGAGCTCGGCCGAACGGCCCGCGGCCTATGTGCTCGAACCCGGCCCGATTCGGGCTTCTTGGGTGAGCCTAATGTCCGGCGGGCAGGAGGCCCTGTTGCGCCTGGAGAGGCCGCTCGAGAGCGGTCGGCCCTACACGCTGCGCGTTCAGGGCGTGCGCGACGGCTTCGGCCGTTTGCTGGCGCGCGCCGAACTTGAGGTGCGCTACTGGGATCCGAACGACGCCGAACCGGGCGCATTGCGCATCACCGAGGTGCTCTATGAACCCCTGGCCGGACAGCCCGAATACGTGGAGTTTTACCACGCTGGAACGCGTCCGCTTTCGCTGCAGGGTTGGACCTGGCATCGCCGGCCGGACGCTCGAGGGCGCGTGGTGCGCCACGTGCTCAGCTCTGAGCCCCTTGTGCTGGAGCCGGGCCAATTTCTGGTCCTCACCGCCGATACGCTTTCGGCCTCCGAAAGCCGGCTGGTGCGCTTCTTCGGTTTACCGGATCCCCGCACGGCGCGCCTTGTGATCAAGCGCGCTCAGGATTTGGGGCTGTCCAACGACGGCGACGCGATCGTGCTGCGCCGTCCCGACGGAACCTTGATCGATAGCCTCTACTATGAGCCCAGCTGGCATCATCCGGCCCTTTATGATCGGCGCGGCCGCGCGTTGGAAAGGCGCCATGTGCGCAGGCCCACCACGGATCCGAGCAACTGGGCCACTAGCGCCGACCCCTTGGGCGGAACGCCGGGAAGGCCCAACACCGTAAGCGCGCCGGATTCGCAACCGGGGCACAAGGGCCTCTGGGCGGAGCCCAACCCGTTTTCTCCGGACGGAGACGGACACGAAGAATATGCGCTGCTGCGTTATCGGCTTAGAAGAGCCGAACCGGCCTTCGCGCGGGTGCGCATTTTCGACCTTCGCGGCCGCCTGATTCGGGAGCTCGTCCCGGCCGGCGCGCTCGTTCCCCCTGAGGGCTATTGGGTCTGGGACGGCCACGACCACGCTCGCTCGCCTGTGCCAACGGGTCCCTACGTGGTGCTCCTGGAGGCCAGTTATCTGGATCCACCCCGCACCGAGACCTATCGAGCCGTTTTGGTGCTGGTGCGCGGTCGGGGGCGATAGGCCTATGCACCTGCATCCTGAAAGCCCCATCGGGGTGTTCGATTCCGGCATCGGGGGCCTGACCGTGATGCGGGCCCTCATGGATCGGCTGCCCTTTGAGCATCTGCTCTACTTCGGCGACACCGCGCGCGTGCCCTACGGGGTGAAGTCCGTGGAGACGATCGCCCATTATGCGACCCAAATCGCGAGCTTTCTGCTCGAACGGGGCGTCAAGTTGCTCGTAGTGGCCTGCAACACGATCGCCGCGGTGGCCTATTCCGTACTGGATGAGCTCTCCCCTGTTCCCGTTCTGGACGTGATCGAGGCCGGAGCCCGCATGGCCGTGGCCGTTACGCGCACAAAGCGGGTGGCCGTAATCGGCACACCGGCCACGGTAAACAGCAACGCCTACGCGCGTGCCATACACAGCCTGGATCCCGAGGTGCGGCTTTTTTCGCAGGCCTGTCCGCTCTTTGTGCCTCTGGTCGAGGAGGGATGGCTGGATCACCCGGTGACCCGCATGGTCGCCCAGGAATACCTGCGGCCCGTGCTGGCGGCGCGCGTCGACACGCTCGTGCTCGGGTGCACGCATTACCCGTTGCTAAAGCCCCTGCTGCAGGAGGTAATGGGGCCAGAGGTGCAACTGGTCGATTCCGCGGAGGCGATGGCCGAGCGCGTCGCCGGGCTGCTGCAGGAAATGCGCCTGCTTAACCCCTCCCGCCATCCGCCCCGATATGAGTTCTACGTAACGGACGTGCCGCTTCGGTTCCGCACGCTTGGGGAACGCTTCCTAGGCCGCGTGCTGCCCAACGTGCACCTGGTGCGCTGGTAAAGCCCGGGAACCGCAGATCCCCCCGGAGGCATTATAGGCCTGGAGGGTACTTCGGGAAGAACGCCATGAGACCGGTAGGGGGATTGCATCACGTAACGGCCATCTCGGGCCCGGCCCAGGAGAACCTGGATTTTTATGTGGGGATCCTGGGGCTGCGCCTGGTCAAGCGCAGCGTAAACCAGGATGATCCCGGCGTGTATCATTTGTTCTATGCGGACGCAGAGGGCCACCCGGGAACGGAGCTCACCTTTTTCCCTTGGCAGGATATGCCCCCGGGGCGGCTGGGTGCGGGTTTGAGCGTGGAAGTGGCCCTGGCTGTGCCCCCTGGAGCGCTAGCCTATTGGCAGGAGCGCTTGCATCGTTATGGAGTGGCCACCGAGGCCCCACAAGAGCGCTTTGGCGAGCGCGAACTGCCCTTCTCCGATCCGCACGGGCTGCGCTTAGCGCTAGTGGAGGCGGCCTCTGTTGCGGAGCGCCCCTTTAACCCCTGGCTCGAAAGCCCTGTGCCTGCGGCATGGCAGATCCGAGGCCTGCATGCGGCGCGCATCTGGGTGCGCACGCTAGAACCCACGGCCCGGCTGCTGGTGGAGGGCTTCGGCTTTGAGCGCTCGGCCAGCGATGGCGCCTGGATGCGGTTTCGTTCCCCTGAAGATCCAGCAGGAGGGTACTTGGACGTGCAGGTTCGGCCCGAAGCGGCTTCGGGCCGTTGGGGGGTGGGCACGGTGCATCATCTGGCCTGGCGCGTGGTGGACGCGGCCCATCAGGAGGCGGTGCGGGAGCGCTTGCTCTTGTCGGGGCTTTCGCCCACCCCGCCGATCGATCGGTTCTGGTTTCGGTCCGTGTACTTTCGCGAACCCGGCGGTGTGCTTTTCGAGTTGGCCACGGATGGTCCGGGTTTTGCTATAGACGAGGATCCCGATCATCTTGGGGAGCGCTTGATTCTGCCCCCTTGGTTGGAGCCCCGGCGAAAATGGATTGAATCCTTGCTGCCCCCTCTACGCTATCCTCCGGCGGAAGTAGCCCCATGAAGCCCCTACACCTCGAAAGCCCCACTTTGCGCCGCCCCGCACCCCCGGGACAGCGGTACATAGATACCTTCCCCATATACGACATTACCCCGAATCGGCCCCGCTTCGATCCGAGCAGCTACCGGCTGCGCATTTGGGGCGCCTGCGATAATCCTTTTGAGCTCAGCTGGGAGGCGTTCAAGGGGCTACCTCGTGTGGAGGTGGTGGCCGACTTTCATTGCGTTACGGGTTGGTCCAAGCGGGCGCTGCGCTGGGAAGGGGTACCCGTTCGGCTCATTTTAGAGCGCGCCCAGCCCTGGCCGGGAGCCGTGCAGGTGATGGCCCATGGGCTAGAGGGGTATACTACGAACGTGCCCTTGGAGTATCTGTGGGAGGAAGATGCGCTGCTGGCCGACACGCTCAATGGCGCCCCCCTAAGCCCCGAGCACGGCGCTCCGGTGCGGCTTTTGGTGCCGCAGCTATACGCCTGGAAGAGCGCCAAATACCTCTGCGGCCTGGAGCTGCAGACGGAGATGCAGGCCGGTTTCTGGGAGGAGCGGGGCTATCACCTGATCGGCGACCCGTGGCAGGAGCAGCGCTATGGGGAGCCCCTTGAACGCGTGCGCTCTGCGTGGCGGCAGCGAATTAGCCGCCTGGAGCGGCCCAGCAAGGGTCAATAGAGCTTGCCGCGCTTGCCTAGATAGTGCAATAGGGCCACGTCGTAAGGCGTAGCCGTGTCCAGCTCGACAAAATCGATGCGGTTTTCGCGGCAGCGCCGCCGAAAGGCCTCCAGAAAGCCCTCCATCGCCTCCTGATAGGCGCGCCGCAACGCGCCCGGCTCCAACGCGATCGTCTCGCCCGTTTCCATGTCCTCAAAGATCACGGGCTGATGGGGAAACTCCAGCCGGCGCTCGGTTGCCGCCTCCAGAACGTGAAACAAGATCACCTCGTGCTTGCGGTAGCGCAGATGGCGCAGTGCGGCCCAAAGTGAGTCGGGGTCGTCTTCTAGCAGGTCTGTGATCACGATCACGA
This sequence comes from Bacteroidota bacterium, assembly GCA_025059945.1. NCBI lineage: Bacteria > Pseudomonadati > Bacteroidota > Bacteroidota bacterium. Next base: position 66,315 of record JANXDC010000015.1, on the reverse strand, counting down.
GGCTTCGACGTCGAAGCCGTTCGGCCACTTCGTGTAACGCGGCGGCGGCCGCGGTCCGCCGGCGCTCCTCTGGGGGTGCCTCTCGAAGCAGCGCCTCCAGCCGGCTCAGGAGCAAACGTCGATAGCCGGGGGCCGAGCGGGCCGGAAGCCACCCGTGAATCGCCTCATCAAAGAGCACCAGCCCCGCCGCATCCCGCTGCAGGAGCATCAGATAATGCAGGGCGGCGGCTACGTGAACCCCATAGGCGAGTTTAGAGAGCGCCGCGCGCTGCCGATAGCGCATCGAGCTGCTCGTATCCAGCACCACGTAGGCGCGCACGTTGGTCTCTTCCAAGTACTGCTTGACGTAGAAGCGGTCGGATTTACCGTACACCTTCCAGTCCACGTAGCGCAGTTCATCGCCCGGATGATAGGCCCGATGTTCGGCGAATTCGACCGAAAAGCCATGATAGGGGCTGCGATGCAGGCCTGTGATGAAGCCCTCAACGATCAGACGCGCCCGAAGCTCAAAGCTTTTGATGCGGCTCGCTAAGCGCGGGTTCAATATGGCGCGCGCATCATCGCTCATGGGGTTGAGTCCGATAGCCCCGGAATCGTTTGCAATAAACTATCAAGCGATTTACCCAGCGTGCGCAGCTCAAAGCGCACGCCAGAGGCCAAGTCGCTATCCGGGTACCGAGCCAGAAAGGCCTCGTATACTCTGCGAGCCCGGGCGGTGTCACCTAAGGCGTTATGGGCCAGGTAGCCGATCATAAACAGGGCGTTTTCCGCCTGAGGCGAGTGGGGATAGCGTTCCAGTAAGCGTTCATGTAGGCCGATGGCCTCTGCTGGGCGATCTAATAGCCCCCCATAGAGCTGGGCAGCCAAGAACAGCATTTCGGGGGCTCGAGCATGTTGGGGGTAGCGCTCAACGAAGGCCATCGCCTCACGCGCCAAAGAGTCGGCCACTCCGCGATCCGCGGGCCGCTCGGAGAGCGCCACGCGCAGGGTCTCGATGCGCCGAAGGCGCTCTTCGGGTCCTGAGCAGCCTACCAGGGAGAGCAGCACGTGTGCGAGCAGCCCAAGACCGGCAATGCGGCGAAGCCGGGATATGTTTACCAGGGATCGCATCGGCGAGCTTGTTATCGGGAGCGAGTCTGTTGGATCCAGGTCTCTACGCGCTCTTCAAGGGTCGGAAGCGGGATGCTGCCGCCGCGTAGGACCACGTCATGAAAATCCCGCACGTCAAAACGGGGCCCCAAGGCCGCTTCGGCTCTGCGCCGCAGTTCTCGGATCTTGAGCTCCCCTATTTTGTAGGCCAAAGCCTGGCCTGGCCAGGCGATATAGCGGTCTACTTCCGTTTGCACTTCATGTCGGGATAGCGCGGTGTGTTCGGCCAGAAATGCGATGGCCTGCTCTCGACTCCATCCCATGGCGTGCAGGCCTGTGTCGACCACAAGCCGACAGGCGCGCCACATCTCGTAAGTTAACCTTCCAAACTCCCGGTATGGGTCGGCGTAAAAACCGACCTCTTTACCCAGGCGCTCGGCGTACAAGGCCCAGCCCTCGCCGAAAGCCGAAAAGCTGATCGAGCGCACAAACGGGTGCACCTGTGTCAGCTCCTGGCGGAGGGCGTACTGCAAGTGATGACCGGGCACGGCCTCATGCAAAGTGAGCGCCTCCAGCACGTACAAGGGGCGTCCGTTTAGCGGATACGGGTTGACCCAATAATAGCCTCCCTCCGTGCCTTCGGTTGGAGCGGGCACGTAGCGCCCCCCGGTGTAGCGGGGGGCAAGGTGCTCCGGCACAGGGGCCACGCCATAAGGCAGCCGGGGCAGGGAACGGACGTGAAACAGCCGCGGCAGGCGGCCATCCATCTGTTTGGCGATCCAGGCGGCTTCTTTGAGCAGCTCCTCTGGGGTGCGCGCGTAGAAACGGGGATCGGTGCGCAGAAATTCCAGAAACTCCGCAAAGGTCCCCTTAAAGCCCGTCTGCCGCATGACGGAATCCATCTCTGCCCGGATGCGGCGTACTTCTTCCAGACCGATTCGGTGTACTTCTTCAGGGCTCAAGGGTAAAGTAGTGTAGTAACGTACCAGGTGTGCATAATACTCTCGCCCTCCGGGCACGCTCGATATGCCGATGGTGCGTCGGGCTTTGGGGCGGTACTCCCGGGTAAAAAACTCCAAAAACAGCCGATATCCATACTGCACGGAATCCCGAATCACGCGTCGCGCTTCCGTCCGTAGCGCCTCTTGGCGTTCTGGCGGTACGGCGGCCGGGAAACGGCGAAAAGGCGCGAAAAAGACCGTCTGCTCAGGCTCAGGTCGCAGAAGCCCTTCGATGGTGACCTCATAGCCCTCCAGGATAGCGGCCGGAAGCGTTTGACCGCGGGCGATGCCTTCGCGCATAAGGGCGATGTGCTGGCGGACCCAATCCGGGAAGGCCCGCAGACGGGCTAGATACCAGATGTAATCCTGTTCGCGACGAAACGGCGTCCATTGGGGAAGCCGCGTAAAGGCGATGTGAAAGCCATCATCGGAGGTGATGGGAATCCGATAGGCGCCGAATCGGTGTTCGGCCCGCTCGTTTTCCAGCCAATGCCGCAGCACGTCGTAAGCAAGGCGCTCCTCGGCCGCTAGTTGGGCTCGATCGATCAGGGAAAGCTGCGCCCAGAAGCGATCCAGGGCACGCGCATAGCGCGCCAAGTCCTCCGGCCGCCGGCTGGGCAGCCGATCGGCTCCCAGCTCAAAACCCTGATAAGTGGCCAGAAGCGGATCCTCTCGTAACCGAAAGGCCCAAACGGAATCTAGAAGCGCGCGTAGTGGATCCGAAGACCCTCCTATCAGCCAAGCTAGGAAAACCCAGATCACCACGGCCAAACTCCTATGCTCACCGGGGTTACACGGATTACGTGCAATATCCAACCCCTCCATTCTAGCGGGCAAGCACGCCCTAGATTGCCCTTGATGTGAAGTTTTTGTATACTTGCAGCGCCTGCCGAACGGAGGTCGGCTGCCTGCCTAGGAGCGCATCCGTTCGTGTCTGGCAGCGCCGGCCTCTTGGGAGGCGGTGCAGCGCTAGCGGCTGGTGGATCGACCCTAGGGGATGTGAGCCAAGCGTTTCACTTCTGAACGTCTTCCGGCATCCCCCCTACCCTTCGTCTACCAGGACCGCGGTTGTATGGGTGGCGGCTCAAGAAGCCGTCAAAACATGCAATCTTAGACCCCGCCTAGAGGCGGGGGGTGCGAGCAAGGAGGGTAGCGATGCAAGCTCTCGGAAGACAAATCCTGGTCGAGTTCTATCAGTGCGACCCGGAGGTGTTGAACGACGAGCGCCGAATTCGCGCCATTTTACTCGAAGCCGTGCGCCAGTCGAAGGCCACCATTGTCGCGGATTCTTTTCATGCCTTCAGCCCTCACGGCGTCAGCGGCGTTGTCGTGATCGCAGAGTCGCACGTCGCCATACATACGTGGCCCGAATACGGGTACGCGGCGGTGGACATCTTCACCTGCGGGGAGACGATCGATCCCTGGGTGATCCAGCGTCATCTGCAACAGCAGTTTCAATCGCGCAGCGTATCCAGCATGGAGCTCAAGCGGGGGCTTTTCCCAGAGCCCGTGCGCCATAAGCCCGTAGAAGCGGCGCAAATGGCTTGAAGGAAACGCGCGCCGTTCGTTTGGGGGGCGGCTTCTTTCCGCCCCCCTGGTGTTTTTTCCCTTATGCCGGGGAAAAACCATGAGCACGGCGAAGTTTCATCAAATCCAGTACACCGAGTACTGGGAAGGTCGTACGGGGCAGACCTTCGGAGTCGAAGAGCTGCTTTACAGCCGGCGCAGCCCGTATCAACAGGTGCAGGTCTGGCAGACCGACGCCTTTGGGCGGATCCTCACCCTAGATGGGCTTGTGATGCTTACGGAACGCGATGAGTTCATCTACCATGAGATGATCAGTCACCCCGCGCTCTGCTTGCTAGAGGCTCCTCGTCGGGTGCTCGTCGTAGGAGGTGGGGATGGAGGAACGGTGCGGGAGGTGCTGCGGCATCCCGAGGTGGAGCAAGTGGATCTGGTCGAGATAGATGCCGCAGTCGTAGAGGCAGCGCGCGCTTTTTTCCCCAACCTCGCCTGCGCTTTCGATGATCCCCGATTGCGTCTGCATCTGGCCGACGGGGTGGCCTTCGCGCGCCAGGCTCCCTCGAGTTTTTACGACGTCGTCATCGTGGATTCGACAGATCCCATTGGCATCGCCGAAGGCCTATTCGGGGAGGCCTTTTATCGGGATGTGGCGCGGATTTTGGGCGCGGACGGGATTTTGGTGGCCCAGACGGAATCCCCGTTCGATCGTTTGTTCCAACATACGATTCGAGCCGCGCATGGGTTTTTGCGTGGGCTTTTTCCGATCGTGAGCATGTATTTGGCCTTCATCCCCTCTTATCCGACCGGCATGTGGTCGTTTACCTTAGCCAGCAAAAGCTTGCATCCGGTTCGCGATTTCGACTCCGAGCGCGTCCGGGCGCGCATCGCCTCTTTTGAGGCAGCGCTGCGATACTACAATCCCGACGTGCACATCGCCGCTTTTGCTTTGCCGAACTTTGTGCGCCAGCAGCTTGAGGCCTAAAGCCATCCTTGGGTCCGGTACCAGGCGATGGTCTGGGGTATGCCCTCCTCGATGTCCACCTGTTGCCGGTAGCCCAGCAGGCGGACGGCTTTCTCCGTAGAGCAGGTCCAGCGGGCTACCAGTTCGCGCGCTTTTTCCCGATTAAATGGGGGATAGAAGCCGAGGAGTCGGCTGATCCCCTCTATCAACGCCCCTGCGGGCACCACCAGGGCGCGCGGCACGCGCAGGGTCAGCGCACGCCGGCCCAGAGCCCGCAGCGTAACGTCGCGCAGCTCTTGCCAGCTGTAAAAGCGCTCGCTGGAGATGAAGAACACCTGTCGCAGTCCCTCAGGTCTTGTGGCGGCCAAATACAGCCCGCGCACCAGATCTTGAACGTGCACCAGACTCAACTCAGGCTCCTCTCCGGTCCCTATGATGGGTGCCACCCCAGTGGCCACCAGGCGAAAGAACGTGTAGATGTCCCGCTCCCGCGGCCCGTACACGGCCGGAGGACGCACGATCGTATAAGGCAGCTCCGCAAAACGCTCCCGAATGCGCGCCTCCATGAGCGCTTTGCTGCGTCCGTAGGCGCTTATGGGGCGCAGGGGGCTTTCTTCCGTTACGGGGCCGTTCAGGCTGGGCCCAACGGCGGCTTGGCTGCTCACAACCAGCACGCGCCGAATCGAAGGGTTGACGCGCCACACGAGCGCAAGCAACCGTTCCGTAGCCTCCACGTTGGCTCGGTACAGGGGCTCCCAGGTGGGCGCGCGCACAAGCCCGGCCACATGGAAGACGTACTCGACGTCGGCCAGGGTCTTCTCCAGGGCCGGATCCTCCATGTCGGTTGCGCGAACCAGCGTAACGGGAAGCCCCTCTAGCCATCGGGCCTGCCGTCGCACCAAGGCGCGCACCTCATAGCCCTGCTCAAGCAGGTACTCAACGAGGTGGCTGCCGATAAAACCCGTGCCTCCGGTTACGAAAGCCCGCATACGCCCAGGCAAAGATACATCGGGTTGGCAAATGGTCGCGTTCTCCTCTATTTTCAAGCCCGGTTTGCGGGGGCGCCTTTGGTATGATGGATTTGTTTAAAATTCTCAGCCAAGCCCGACGTATCGCCGTTGTGGGCGCTTCCGCGCACCCGCACCGGCCCAGCCATCAGATCATGCACTACCTCATGAGCCAGGGCTACGAGGTGATCCCGGTTAACCCCCACTATGCGGAGGTGCTCGGCCAACCTTGTTACCCCTCTGTGCAGAGTCTTCCCCAATCGGTCGACATCGTGAACGTATTTCGGCGGGCGCCGTACGTGGAGGCGGTCGTCGATGACGTGCTGGCCTCCGGACAACGTCCGGTGATTTGGACTCAGCTGGGGGCGCATTCGGAGGCGGCCCAACGCAAAGCCGAGCGGGCCCGCCTCCGTTACATTCCCGAGGTTTGCATCATGGTCGTACATCGACAGTGGCGGCAATGGCGATCCGGTTGGTGACGATCGATTTTTGGAACACGATGGTCGACCCCCACGTGGGGGGACTCGCCCGCAAGCAACAGCGTATAGAGCAGCTGCAACAGGTCTTGCAAAACCTGGGACGGGAGTCTGATCCCGAGGCGCTGGAGGCCGTCTACCAGCAGGCCCGTCGTTGGTTCGAGGGAGCCTGGCAAGAGGCCCGCTACACCCCTCCGGTGGAGCTGCTCGTGCGCCGGATTTGGCAGGAACTGGGCCTCACGGTTCCAGAGGCGGCGCATCAGGAGACGGTGCGCGTTTTTGAAGAGGGGCTGCTGCAGGCGCCCCCGGCTTTTGCTCCCGGGCTTCGGGAGGGGCTGCAGGCTCTGGCGGAATGCTACGGGCTCTGCATCGTCTCGGACACCATGTTTTCGCCTGGCCGCGTGATACGGCGGCTTTTGGAGGAGGCCGACTTGCATCGGTTTTTCCGCCATTTCGTGTTTTCCGACGAAACCGGCTACGCCAAACCCGACCCCCGAGCCTTCCTGCACGCCTTATCGGCCTTTGGTGTTGAGCCTTCTGAGGCGGTGCACATAGGCGATCTGCAGCGCACAGACGTCGCAGGGGCGCAGGCCGTGGGGATGCGCGCCATCCTGTACGTGGGCCTTAACCGCCGCGATCAGGAGGGCCACACCGCCGACGCCGTAGCCGAGGACTGGCGCGAAGTACCTCGTTTGGTCGCACAACTGGAGCAGGTCGACTCATGAACACGCCCGAGCCGCACATGCTGATCAGCGGCGCCTCTTCCGGGATTGGAGAGGCCACAGCGCGCCTAGCCGCCGGGCGGGGATGGCGGCTTTCCCTGGGGGCTCGTCGTCTGGAGCGGCTGCAGGCGCTAGCCGAGAAGCTGCAGCGCGCACACGGGGCCTCCGTATACGTCGCTCCCCTGGATGTGCGGCGAACCGATTCCGTGCAGGCCTTCCTGGAGGGGGCCATTGCCGCTCAAGGCGTCCCTACGGTGTTGGTCAACAACGCCGGCTTGGCTCTGGGGTTGCGACCGCTGTGGGAGACCCCCGAAGAAGACTACGAGACCATGTGGCAGACGAACGTGGCCGGCGTGATCCGGCTCACCCAGGCCGTGCTGCCGCACATGCTGCGCCAAGGCCGCGGCCACATCGTCATGCTCGGCTCTATTGCGGGATGGGAGGCCTACGAAGGGGGGAGCATCTACTGCGCCACCAAGTTCGCCCTGCGGGCCCTTACGCAGAGTTTGCGCCAGGAGCTGCTGGGCACGCCGATTCGGCTTACCAGCATCGACCCCGGCATGGTGGAGACCGAGTTCAGCCTGGTGCGCTTTCGCGGCGATCGGGAGAGGGCCCGAAAGGTCTACGAGGGGCTCACCCCCCTAACCGGAGAAGATGTGGCCCGCTGCATCCTATGGGCCGTCGAGCAGCCCGAACACGTCAACATCGATACCATCATCCTCAAACCCCGTGACCAGGCCTCCATGTTCAAGGTCCACCGTCGTGCGTAGTCGGGAACGCGCCGATCTGCATACGCACACCACGTGCTCCGACGGCAGGCTCACCCCCCGGGAGCTCGTGCGGCGGGCTGCTCAGGTGGGGCTTGGAGCTGTCGCCATAACGGACCATGACACCGTGGCGGGATTAGAGGAGGCCTATGCGGAATCTCGCAGCCGGGGGCTTGAGCTGATCCCGGGCCTAGAGCTCAGCGTGCGCTGGGTCGATCGGGACTTGCACCTGCTCGCCTACGGGATCGATCCCGATCACGGGGATCTGAGGAAAGCCCTAGAGGCCTTGCGGGAGGCGCGTCTGGAGCGCCTTCGGCAGATGGTGCGCAACTTAGGGGAGATCGGCATCCGGATTTCGCTGGATCGGGTGCTGGAGGTGGCCGGATCCGGCGTCGTGGGGCGTCCGCACCTGGCCCAGGTGCTCGTGGAGGCCGGCTGGGCCCGCACCCCGGCTGAGGCCTTCGCCCGTTATCTGGGCTCCGAGGGACCTGTTGCCGCGCCTCGGGTGGGCGTGCCGCTAGAGGAAGCCTTGCGCCTTATCCATCGGGCCGGCGGGGTGGCCGTCATCGCGCATCCCGGCCCGAGGCTAGCCGGAGCGCCCCTTGCTGCGCTCATTCGCGCGGGCTTAGACGGGATTGAAGTCGTGCACCCTCGCCATTCCTGGCGGTGGGCCCGTTACTACGGGGAACTGGCCCGCGAGGCCGGGCTTATCGCGACCGGAGGCTCGGATTACCACGGAGGACCGGAAGAAGAGGCGTACTTCGGTTCCGTGGTGGTTTCGTGTGCGATCGCAGAGCAGCTGCGCCATCGAGCCGCCTACAAAGGAGGTGCAACGTATGTCCGTTGTTCATGAGGGAACGCTATCTGCCCAGGGTCTGCGGCTGGGTATCGCGGTCAGCCGTTGGAATGCGCTCATCACGCATCGGCTGCTGGAGGGCGCCCTGGAGGCCTTGCGCCAGCACGGGGCGGATCCGGCGCAGGTGGAAGTGGCCTGGTGTCCAGGGGCCTTCGAGCTGCCCTTGCTTGCGCGCCGCATGGCGGATACAGGGCGTTTTGAGGCCATCATCGCCCTGGGGGCCGTGATCCGGGGCGAGACCCCGCATTTTGAGTACGTCGCCTCGGCTGCCGCCCAGGGGCTAAGCCGCGTCATGCTAGAGACGAACATTCCCGTGGCCTTTGGCGTGCTCACGACCGATACCCTGGAGCAAGCCCTCGAGCGCGCCGGGGGCAAGGCCGGCAACAAAGGCGCCGAAGCCGCCCTGGCCGCCGTGGAGATGGCGCACCTATTGCGTCGGCTCTAAGCATGCGCGCCCCTTGCCTGCTTGTTCTGCTTTGCTGCTCTCCTCTGTGGGCCCAAGTGGGCCGATGGCAGGCCTACACGGCCATGCGACAGGTGCGCGCCCTGGCCGGCTCGGATGAGGTCGTCTGGGCCGGCACCACGGGGGGGCTTTTCGCCTATGCGCCCGCAACCGGACAGCTACGCCGTTGGACGAGCGTCGAGGGCATGAGCGGGATAGACGTCTCGGCGGTCGCCTGGGACGGACGCCGCGGCGGGCTATGGGTGGGCTACGACAACGGGATAATCGACTTTTGGAGCGAGGCCCAAGGGCGCTGGCGGGCGGTTTTCGATATCGCACGCAGCGCGCAGTTTACGCAACGCGGGGTGCGCGCTTTCACCCTAGGGGGGGATACGGTGTACGTGGCCACGGATTTCGGGATCGTACTCCTGGATCCGATTCGGCGGCAGGTGCGGGACTCCTACACCCGCCTGGGCCCTCTGCCCGCGGCCACCCCGGTGCGATCCGTGGCCCTGGGGGCTGGCCGTCTGTGGGCCGCTACGGACTTCGGGGTCGTCTCCGCTCCGCTTTCCGCCCCCAACCTCAAGGTTCCCGAACTATGGGAGCTGCATGATGCGCGCTGCGGCCTGCCCGATGGGCGCACATGGGCCCTGATCGCCCACCGAGGTGCCGTGTACGCGGCCACCTCTGGGGGGCTAGCCCGATACGAGGGCCCCTCCTGCTGGCGCGCCCTTGAAGCGGTTCGTGAGCCCGTGCGCGCGCTCTCCGCTTGGGGGGAGTATCTTTTTGCGCTCACTCCCTCGGCCGTGGTGCGGCTTGACCCCGCGGGCGCGGTTGTGCGCTTTCCCGTGGAGGCCGGCGATCCGCGCGCGCTCTGGGCGCAGTCCGCCACGAGCTGGTGGGTGGGGGACTTCCGACGCGGTCTTTGCCGTTACGAAAACGGACGCCTTGGCCTGATCCTCGTGCCCGAGGGCCCGTATAGCAACCTGGTCAGCCAGCTCTCCATGGGCCCCCGCGGCCTTCTGTGGGCCGCCTCCAGCCAGCTGGACCGCCCGGGAAGCGGCTTCTATCGATTCGATGGGGTTCGATGGCGCAGTTTTCATCCCGACGTCCTGCCTGAGCTGGAGGGCGTCTTCGATGTGCCGGCCATTTTGGCCGACCCCGACGGCGGGGTCTGGGCGGGCACCTGGGGGCGCGGGGTGGTGCGCGTAGAATCTGATGGCGCAATACGCCGTTTCGACCGCCGATCCGGATTGCTCGGCATCCCCGGAGCGGAGGATTACGTCGTCGTCCCGGCCCTGACGCGCGACCCCAACGGACGGATCTGGGCGACGAGTTTCCTGGCCAGCACGCCGCTTTTTGTTTACGAAAACGGCTCCTGGACCGGCCTGCCTCCGCATCCGGCGATTCCGAGCAACGCCACGTACTTTCTCGTATACGCCGACTCCTCCGGGCTGCTTTGGATAGGCCTTCGCGCCTCCGATGACAAAAACGTTGGCATGGGCCTGCTGGTGTTAGATCCGCGGGGTAGTCCGCGTCTTCCGGGCGACGACCAGGCCGTTTACCTGCGGGCCGAGCGCGGCCTGGGCAACCTGCCCGATCGCAAGGTGAACGCGGTCGTGCAGGATCGTCGGGGCGTCGTCTGGGTGGGCACCCAGCGGGGGCTGGCCTATTGGCCCTTTCCGGGTTTGCTCATGCGGGGCGGAACGGCCGAGCGGGAGGCCCAGTGGCCCATATCCGCCGACACAACCGGCGGGCGCCGAAGTTACCTGCTGCGCGAGCTCACCGTAAACGCCCTGCTCGTAGACGGGGCCAACCGAAAGTGGATCGGTTCTCCAGATGGGCTTTGGGTGACGGATGAGTCCGTCTCCCGGGTGCTGGCGCATTACACCACGGAAAACAGCCCCCTGCTCTCGAACAACGTGCTCGGACTCGCCTATCGAGCCGATACTGGCGAGTTGTTTGTGGCTACTTCCGCTGGTCTAGTGAGCCTCATGACGGATGTCTTGGGCCCGGAGCCGGAGTTGCGGGAGCTGCGCATCTTTCCGAATCCCGTTCGCCTGGAGGCTCCCCGGCCTATCTACATCCGAGGGCTTGCGGAGGAAACCCTGCTGAAAATCCTCTCTGTAGACGGTGGCTTGGTGCGGGAGCTGCGCGCCCGCGGCGGGCAGGCGATCTGGGACGGCTGCGATGCCGAAGGCCGGCTTGTGCCCTCTGGCCTGTATGTGGTGACGGCCGTCGACCTGGCCACGCGCCGTTCCGCCGTGGGCAAGGTGGTCGTGATCCGATAACTTTATGTTAACCCTTCTCTTACGATTCCTTAACGCGCCCGTCATACTCCCCTAACATCGCCGAGCGAGCTTGTCGGCGCCTGAATAAAAGGGGGAGTTCGAGGATCATGAAGGGGACTCTGTGGCTTGCGGCCGTCTTGCTCGTGGCCACGGCTAGCGGCCTTCTGGCCCAGTCGCGAGGGCTCGTCACAGGACGCGTGGTGGACGCGCAAACCGGAGAAGCGCTTATCGGGGTCAACGTGGTGGTGGTGGGCACCACGCAGGGCACGACAACGGACGTAGAAGGGCGCTTTCACCTTTCTCTTCCTCCCGGGCGGCACACGCTCCTCTTCCGCTACATCGGCTACCGGCCCTTCCGGGCTGAAAACGCCGAGGTGCGCCCTGGCGGGGTACTGGAGCTCGCCGTGGCCCTGCAACCGGAGGCGTTTGAGGTTGGGGAGGTGGTTGTAGAGGCGCAGGCGCTGCGCAATACGGAGGCGGCCCTGCTGGCTTTGCAGCGTCGCGCGCCCATGGTCAGCGACGGGCTGGCCTCCGAGCAGATCCGTAGGGCGCCAGACCCCACCTCGGCCGACGCGCTCCGGCGTGTTACGGGCGTTTCCGTGCTCGGCGGCCGGTATCTGTATGTGCGCGGGATCCCGGAGCGCTACTCCGTGGCCCTGCTCAACGGCGCCCCGCTAGCCGGAACAGAACCGGATCGCCGCAGCTTCGCCTTCGATCTTGTGCCCGCGGAGCTATTGGATCACGCCCAAATTCTGAAATCCTTTACTCCGGATCAGCCGGGGGACTTCTCCGGTGGCGTGGTGCGGCTGCAGACGGTCGATTTCCCCGCTCAACTCATTGTGCGTCTGAGCGGATCCGGAGCCTGGAACGCGGCCGCAACCGGGCGGGCCTTCTGGACGTACCCCGGAAGCCGCTTCTGGGGCTTGGAAGATGGGCGCCGTCGCCTGCCCTCGGGCTTTCCGCAAGACATCTCGGCCTTGCCCGTGGCCGAGCGGCACCAGGCCGCCCGTCAGCTTTCGGCCGTCTGGGCTCCCAGCGTCAGCCGCAGTCCGGCCAACATGAGCTGGGGGCTCTCCATAGGCGATGGATCCCGCCTGCTCGGGCGCTCCTTTGGGTTTGTGGCTTCGGCCTCCTATCGAAACGGTTACGTGATCGAATCTTTGGTGCGCCGTGAATACGAGGCCTCCGGCGATGCGCGCTTCGCCTACACGGGCCAGCGGCATGCCTTTTCGGTGCTCTGGGGGGGACTGCTCAACTTGAACCTCCGTCTGGGAGGGGCGCACCGTCTAAGCTGGCGCAACCTCTACACGCGCGCGGCCGAAGACGAAGTGATCCGGCTTGAGGGGATTCAGTACACCGACGCCGGAGCCGAGCAGCGTCAGACAGCGCTCCGCTTCACCAGCCGCGGCCTCTATGCGGGCCAGCTCGAAGGGCTTCACGCGTTTTCCCTCCTGGGCAACGCGGAGCTCCGCTGGAGCCTCCGCTACAGCCAATCTAGGCGCGAGGAGCCGGACTATCGTCGGTACTTGTATGCGCGCCCGGCGGACTCTCAGGGCCCCTTTGCGGCCGTGCTGGGCTTTCAGGCCAACCTCAAAAACGGCGGGCGCTTCTACTCCGACATGTCCGAGCGCACCTATGGGCTGGAGTGGGATCTGCGCAAGCCCGTTGGGGAGGCCCGCATAAGCCTGGGCGGTGGCTGGGAGGATCGAAGCCGGCGCTTCTGGGCCCGCCTGATCGGCGTTGTAATCAACGCGCCCGGCAACGGATTTACGGACTTTCGGCTTCTCTATTTGCCGCCGGATTCCCTGTTTCGGCCCGAACACTTCCGGCGCAATGGGCTGGCTCTGGATGAGTACCGCAACGGCACCAATCGGTACCGGGCCGGACTGGAACTGGGGAACGGCTACCTGATGCTGGACTGGCCCCTCCGGATAGGACCCGGACAGACGCTGCGCCTGGTGGGCGGGGTGCGCGGCGAGCTGGCCCGGGTCTGGCTGCGCACGCGCGATTTCTCGGACCAGCGGGACCTGGTCGTCGAGCGACGCAAAATCGACCTCTTGCCGGGCCTTAATCTGACCTACAACCCTATAGAACGCATGAACCTGCGCCTGGCCTGGAGCCGAACGGTCAACCGACCGGAGCTTCGGGAGCTGGCCCCCTTTACGTACTTCGACTTTCAGACGCAGACCTCAATTCGGGGGGATACGAGCCTGCACCGGGCCTCGGTGCATAACTGGGATCTGCGATGGGAGCTCTATCCCGGCATCGGGGAGATCCTGGCCTTCGGCGTCTTCTACAAACGCTTCCGCCATCCCATAGAGCAGGTCATCGTCTCGGGCAGCGCTTTGGGCTCGGAACGCACCTTCGCCAACGCCGATCGAGCGGAAAACGGCGGTTTCGAGCTGGATTTGCGCTTGGCCTTAAGCCGCTTTCTGGGGGAATGGGCTCGCCCGTGGCGGGCGCAGTTTAACTACGCCTGGATCCGATCCCGCGTTTTCGTGCCGGGCACCGAGACCACCATCGCGCGCGAAGGCCGTCCTCTACAGGGGCAGTCGCCCTACGTACTGAACGCCGCCCTGTTTTACGAGACCGAACGGACCAGCCTGAGCCTGCTATACAACCGCATCGGAAGCCGTATTGTCGAGGTGGCCACGGCCTACGAGGAAGATATCGTGGAGGAGCCTCGAGACGTGCTCGATTTCGTCCTTTCGTATCGGCTGCATCGCGCTTGGACGCTGCGGCTTAGCGCGCGCGACCTGCTGGCCCCACCCCAGCGTTTCATGCAGGGCGGAAAGCTGGTCCGGGAAAACAGCCGCGCCCCCACCTGGTCCTTAGGGCTTAGCTGGAACCCGTAATGGAATGCGAACGCTTGCTTCACGCCGGCTTTATGTGGGGTGATGAACTTAGCTTGACAACCCAATAATGGAGGGCCGTTATGCGACGTCTTCTACTGCTGGGCTTCCTGATCGGCTTCTTTCTGTCGGAGGCCTGGGCACAGCTGGCGCCCGTAGATAGCGTCTTAGAGGGGCGTATTACGCGCAGCATCACGCTGCGAGCTTCGAAGCGGTATCTGTTGCGGGGCTTCGTTAACGTCGATCCCCCGGCTACGCTGCGCATTGAGCCCGGCACGATCATCTTCGGAGAAAAGGCCACTAAGGGGACGCTCATCATCAACCGAGGGGCCCGAATTATCGCCGAGGGCACGCCTACGCGCCCCATCGTGTTCACCAGCCAACAGCCTCGGGGCCAGCGCGCTCCAGGAGATTGGGGGGGGATCATCATCGCCGGCCGCGCTCCCATCAATGTGCCGGGCGGCACGGCCGAGATCGAGGGCGGCACGGGTACCGTTTACGGGGGAGGCGCCAATCCCGATCCCAACGATAACTCGGGCGTGCTCCGTTATGTGCGCATCGAATTTCCGGGGATCGCCTTTTTGCCCGACAACGAGATCAACGGCCTGACCCTGGGCGGCGTGGGCCGCGGTACGATCATCGAGTACGTCCAGGTAAGCTACTGCGGCGACGACGCCTTCGAGTGGTTCGGCGGCACGGTCAACGCGCGCTATCTGATCAGCTACGCTAACGTAGACGACGACTTTGATACGGATTTCGGCTATCAGGGCCGCGTGCAGTTTGCCTTGGCCGTTCGCGATCCCAACATCGCCGACATCGGCGGCTCCAACGGCTTTGAGTCCGATAACGACGGCACGGGGACCACGAACGCGCCGCGCACGTCCCCCGTATTCTCCAACGTCACCCTAATCGGACCGGCGGCCACGGCGCAGACAAGCATCAGCCCGAACTTCCGGCGTGGCATGCATATTCGGCGCTCCTCGCTGCTTTCAGCTTACAACTCGATCGTCATGGGCTGGCCCGAAGGGCTTCTGCTGGATGGCTCCGTCACCACCACGGCCGCTCGCGACGGGGAGCTGGAGATGCGCAACTTCATCGTGGCTGGCATTCGCACCTCGCCCCCGGTGCGGGTCTCCGGAGCTCCCTCTGGTTTCGATCAGATGGCATGGTTTCAAACGCCAGCCTGGAACAACCGCCTGCTGAGCACAACGGCCGACGTGGGGCTGGTCAATCCCTACCCGGCCCGTCCGGCCGACTTCGACCCCAGGCCCCGCTTTACGAGCCCCGCCGTAGCAGGCGCTAGCTTCGCCTGGTCCAGGCTGCAGGACCCTTTCTTCCAGCAGGTGGCCTACGTGGGGGCTTTCGATCCCAACACGCGCTGGGATCTGCCTTGGGCCAACTATGATCCGCAAAACACGGATTACAGCCGCGTGGGCACGTCCGTAGAGGCGACCGCCGAGGCGCCAAGCCTGGAGCTAGACGTCTACCCGAACCCGTTTGTCGAGGACGTGCGCATTCGGCTGCGCTTGCCCGAGGCGGCCTCGGTGCGCCTAGCCGTATACGATTTGCTGGGCCGCGAGATAGCGCGCTTTGCTGAAGGTCCGCATCCGGCTGGGTATCGGGAGTGGACTTGGCGTGCCGGCAAGATCCCGGCCGGCCTTTACTACGTGCAGCTTCGCGTAGGGGATCAAGTGCTACACAGGCCCGTAGTGCGCGGACGCTAGTTTCCCCACACTCCCCCCAGGCGCAGAGAGGGCCTGGCCACTCGGTCGGGCCCTTTCTTGCATTTATCGAGCACGCCGGTCCTGTTTTCTGCGCGCGGTGGAATCATGCGTATCTTTGCGGGATCTTTTTCGCAAGCAGAGCGTCCATGGGGTTACGTTGCGGCATCGTGGGGCTGCCCAACGTGGGCAAATCCACCCTTTTCAACGCGCTGACCGCAGCCGGGGCCGAGGTGGCCAACTACCCTTTTTGCACGATCGAGCCCAACGTAGGCGTCGTGCCCGTGCCGGATGAGCGCCTGATGCGCCTAGCCCAGTGGGTGGGACCCGGCAAGGTCACCCCAGCCACCGTGGAGATCGTCGACATCGCCGGGCTCGTTCGCGGCGCCTCCCGGGGGGAGGGCCTTGGCAATCAGTTTCTAGCCCACATTCGGGAGGTGGATGCCATTCTGCACGTCGTACGTTGTTTTCAGGATCCCAACGTCATCCACGTAGAGGGGGAGGTTGATCCCGAGCGGGATATCCAGGTCGTACAGATGGAGCTTGTGCTCAAAGATCTGGAAACCGTTCTGCGTCGGCTGGAGCGCGCAGGCAAAGCGGCCCGAATGGGCGACAAAAAAGCTCGCCTTGAGGCCGCGCTCCTGGAACGGCTGCGGGAACACCTCGACGCGGCCCGTCCGGCGCGCACGTTCGGCGCCACCGAAGAAGAGCAGGCCCTGCTGAGGCCGCTTTGCCTGCTTACGGCGAAGCCCGTGCTGTACGTGGCCAACGTGGCCGAAGCCGACCTGCCCGACGGGGGCCCTCTGGTGGAGCCCGTGCGCCGCATGGCGCGCGACGAAGGCGCCGAGGTCCTCGTGCTGTGCGCGGAACTGGAGGCGCAGATCGCCCGGCTGCCCGCCTCGGAGCGAGCCGCTTTTCTGCAGGCCATGGGGCTACCTCAGTCGGGCCTGGACCGATTGGTGTGCGCCGCTTACGCGCTTTTAGGATTGATCACGTTTTTCACCGTCGGTCCCAAAGAGGTCCGGGCCTGGACCATCCGAAAGGGCACCCGGGCCGCCCAGGCGGCGGGAAAGATTCATTCCGACATGGAGCAGGGCTTTATCCGGGCTGAAGTGACGCGCTTTGCGGACTGGGAGCGCCTGGGCTCCGAACAGGCCCTTCGCGAGGCCGGCTTGGTGCGCATCGAGGGACGGCATTACGAGGTGCAAGACGGGGACATCTTGCACATCCGCTTCAGCTAAGGGCTCTCTTAAAAAATGCCGCGCAAGATATTCAGCTCCGAGGAGGAACGTCGCATCCGGGAGCGCGTCGCGCAAATCGAACGCGAAACGGGCAGCGAAATCGTGCCCTACGTGGTGGGCATAAGCGATCCCTACCCAGAGGCCCCCTGGCGGGGCTTTGCTCTGTTTGCCGCGCTCGGGCTCTTCGTTGCCTCCCTGCTGAGCCTGGGCCAGTCCTGGGCCGTGGGGCCGACTGTCACCGAGGTGATCGCGGTCACGCTGCTGTCCGGTCTTCTGGGGGCGGCCATGGGGCGCTATGTGGCCCCGGTACGCCGGTGGCTTGTGGGGCGCGCGCTCCTGGACCGCCGCGTGCATCAGCGGGCCCTACAGGCCTTTTTGGAGGAGGAGGTCTTCGCCACCCCAAACCGCACTGGGGTGCTGATCTTTATCTCGCTCTTTGAGCGTCGGCTGGAGGTGCTGCCCGATAAAACCTTAGCGGAGCAGCTCCCGACAGAGGTCTGGAAGCCGGTTGTCTTGGACGTAGTAGAGGGGATCCGTCAGGGTCGGCCGGTTGACGGGCTTATGCGGGCTCTTGAGGAATGCCGCCGAATCGTGCTGGAGCACGCCTCGGGGCTTCCTCCGGCTCAGGATTCGCTCTCAGATGAACTGCGCCTGCGGCCCGACTAGCGGGGCGGCACGTGCCGTTCCGCGTGATAACTGGAGCGCACCAGGGGGCCGGACTCTACGTGGCGAAAGCCGCGCTTAAGCCCCTCCTCCCGGTAGCGCGCGAAAACCTCTGGATGGACGTACTCGACCACGGGCAGGTGCAGCTTCGTGGGTTGCAAGTATTGGCCGATCGTGAGCACGTCGCAGCCCACGGCCCGAAGATCGTCCATGAGCGCCAGCACCTCTTCGAAGCTCTCCCCTAGTCCCACCATGATGCCGCTTTTCGTCACCAGATCCGCCTCTTTTGCGCGACGCAACAGCTCAAGGCTACGCTCGTATCGGGCCTGAGGGCGCACCTGGGGATACAGGCGTCGGATGGTCTCCATGTTGTGGTTGAGCACGTCCGGCCGCTCATCGAGCACAAGCTGCAGCGCCTCCCAATTGCCTTTGAAGTCCGGGATGAGCACTTCGACGGTCGTATTCGGGTTCAGGCGGCGGATTTCGCGAATCGTCATGGCGAAGACGGCCGCGCCGCCGTCGCGCAGCTCGTCTCGGTTGACGCTCGTCACCACGGCATGACGAAGCCCCATGAGCCGCACGGCCTCGGCCACGCGGTAGGGCTCTTCCAGGTCCAGCTCCGTGGGCCGGCCCGTGATCACGGCACAAAAGCCGCAGGAGCGCGTGCAGATGTTGCCCAAGATCATGAACGTAGCCGTGCCGGCCCCCCAGCATTCCCCGATGTTCGGGCAGCGGGCCGATTCGCAGACCGTGTGCAACCGATGTTGATCGATGATCTCGCGCACGCGCGCGTATGCACCCCCGTAGGGCAGCTTTACGCGTAGCCAATCCGGCCTCCGCGTCCGGGGGGGCTCAGAGGGATTCAATACAGGAAGCGTCAGATCCATACCGCCCGTCCTCTCTAGAGCGTCTTAACGGCGCACCTCCGCGGTCGTTCCTCACCAGGAATCGGGCCAGTCCGTGGCGCGCACCAGCATCGAGACCACGCGCTCTAGTCCCTCCTCGTCCGTTTCGTCGAAGCGGGCCAACACGGGGGCGTCGACGTCCAGAACGCCCAGCAGCCGCGACCCCAGGCGCATGGGCACGACGATTTCGGAGCGCGAGGCGCTATCGCAGGCGATGTGGCCGGGGAAGGCGTCTACGTCGGGCACCCGGATCGTATGGCCTTTCGCAGCGGCTGTCCCGCAGACGCCGCGGCCGATCGGGATGCGCACGCAGGCCGGCTTGCCCTGAAACGGGCCCAGTACGAGCGCACCGCCCCGATACAGGTAAAAGCCCACCCAGTTGATCTGCGGTAGCGCCATCCACAGCAGGGCCGCCGTGTTGGCCAGGTTCGCCAGCCAATCCCGTTCCTCCTTTAGCAGGGCCTCTAGGGCCTCGTAAAGCTCCACATAGCGAGAGGCCTTGTCCGGGGCTGAGATCGAAAACGCGTACATGATTCGGGCTCCTGGCTAGCAAGCGCCCCCAAAGATAGGCTAACTTTACCCAAAACCGGTACGAGCCATGGAGCCGTCCCAGGTCGATACGCCCCTCATGCGCCAGTACTGGGGCATCAAGCAGCGCTATCCGGGGGCGATTCTGCTTTTCCGGATCGGGGATTTCTACGAAACCTTCGGGGAGGACGCCGAGATCACCTCCCGCGTGCTGGGGATCACCCTCACGAAGCGCTCCAACGGCGCGGCGGCTGATGTGCCCTTGGCGGGCTTTCCGTATCATGCTCTCGAGACCTATTTGCCGAAGCTTGTGCGGGCCGGCTACCGGGTGGCGATCTGCGAACAGCTCGAAGACCCCAAGTTGGCTAAAAAAGTCGTCAAACGCGACGTAGTGGAGGTCGTCACCCCGGGTGTCGTGTTTAGCGAGCGCATCCTGGATCATCGGCGTAGCCATTACCTTGTTGCCGTGCACTTCGGGGCCGACCGGATCGGGCTGGCCTTTTTGGATGTGAGCACAGGTGAGTTCGCACTCGCGGAATGCGCCTCGGACTGGGAGCTTATCGAGCAGCTGCAGACCCTGGCCCCGGCTGAACTGCTGGCGGATCGGCGGCACCGAGAGCGCGTGCAGGTTCTGGGCGTAGCCGCCCCCGTAACATGGCTCGACGACTGGGTCTGGGCCTTTGAGTACGCCTATGCAGTGCTCGTTCGCCACTTTCGCACCCACTCTCTTAAGGGCTTTGGGGTGGAGGCGTATCGGGCGGGTGTTATCGCCGCGGGTGCCGCGCTGCACTACGCCCAAGAAACCCAGCGGGGGCGTCTGGAGCATGTGCGCAAGCTCGCGCTTTATCAGAGCGACGAGCACATGGTGCTCGATCCGGCCACCCAGCGCAACCTCGAGCTTACGCGCCCCCTGCAAGAGGGCACTCAAGACGGCACGCTGATTGGCATCTTAGATCAAACCCAAACGGCTATGGGCGCACGCTTGCTAAGGCAATGGCTGCTGCGCCCCTTGAGGCGACCGGACCGAATCGAGCGCCGCCTGGAGGCCGTTGAAGAGCTCTTCGAGCAGCGCCGCCGGCGCGAGGCCATTCGGGCCGCCTTGCGTGAGGTGGCGGACATCGAGCGTCTGGTGGGGCGCATCTGCACGGGGCGCGCCGGGCCTCGGGACCTGGCGCAGATCCGGCTCTCTTTAAGGCAGCTGCCTCGGATACGAGAGTTGCTTGAGGGCTGCACAAGCAGCTTGCTCAGCACCGTGCGCGAGGAACTCGACCCGTGTTCGGAGCTCTTAGAGCGCCTTGAGCGCGCGCTTGCGCCCAGTCCGCCGGCCGCGCTCGCCGACGGCGGGGTGATCCGGGACGGCTACCATGCCGAGCTGGACGCGTTGCGCGCTCTTGTGCGCGACGTCACGGCCTGGATGGAGCGCTTTCGGGCCGAGGAGGCGGCCCGGACCGGGATTCCGTCGCTTAAGGTGGGCTACAATCGGGTCTTCGGCTACTACATCGAGATCACCCATACGCATCGAAACCGGGTGCCGTCGGATTACATCCGCAAGCAGACGCTGGCGAACGCGGAGCGCTACATCACGGCGGCCCTTAAGGAACAAGAGGAGCGCATTCTGTCGGCCCAAGAGCGGATCCTGACCCTGGAAGAGGAGCTCTTTCAGGAGCTCCGAGCCTCCGTGGTCGAACGCGCCGAGGCGTTGCAGCAAAACGCCCGGCTGCTGGCCTTGCTGGACGTTCTGGCCAACCTGGCGGAGGTGGCCGAGCGCTACGGCTATGTGCGGCCGGTGGTGGACGAATCGAGGGTGCTGGACATCCGTCAGGGCCGCCATCCCGTTTTGGAGCGCCTGCTTCCGCCGGGGGAAGCCTATGTGCCCAATGACGTGTACCTGTGCCCCGAGGAGCAGCAGATTCTGATCATCACCGGGCCGAACATGGCCGGCAAATCCGCCCTGCTTCGGCAGACCGGCCTGATCGTGCTCCTGGCTCAGATCGGCTCTTTTGTTCCGGCCGAGTCGGCTCGGATCGGGGTAGTGGACAAGATTTTTACCCGCGTGGGGGCCTCGGACAATTTGGCCGCAGGCGAAAGCACGTTTCTGGTCGAGATGCAGGAGGCCGCCCATATTTTGCATGCCGCCACCCAGCACTCCCTTGTGCTGCTAGATGAGATCGGCCGCGGCACAAGCACCTTCGATGGGCTATCGATCGCCTGGGCCATTGCCGAGTACCTGCACGAAAACCCCGAGGTGGCGGCCCGGACCCTGTTCGCCACGCATTATCATGAGCTAGCCGAGCTGGCCGCGTTCTACCCCCGGATCCGCAACTATCACCTGCTGGTGCGGGAACAGGACGGCCGAGTGGTGTTCCTGCGCCGACTCGTTCCGGGCAGCACGGACCACAGCTACGGGATCCACGTGGCGGAGATGGCCGGCGTGCCGGCCCCGGTCGTGGCGCGGGCTCGGGAGATCCTGCGCTATCTGGAAAGCAAAGAACTTGAGCTAGAGGGCCTGCTCAGGACCGAAAGCTCCCCGAATGCCGCACCCAGCCTGCCGCAGAGCCGAGCCCAGACGCGTCGGCGGCTGCGTGCCTTGGGGCCGCCCCCCGCGGCCGTGCAGCTTTCCTTGCTCGAGTTGGATCCGGTCTGGGATACCATACGCCAGGAGCTGGAGGCGCTCGATCCGGTGCGGCTTACGCCGATAGAGGCCCTTTTGCGCATAGCCGCCTGGAAGGAACGCCTGCTGGGAAAAGAAAGGCCCTGAGATGGCGTCAGGGCCTGATCCGTCGGGGCGAGAGGATTTGAACCTCCGACCTCTTGGTCCCGAACCAAGCGCTCTAACCGGGCTGAGCTACGCCCCGCTGCGGAGGGCAAAAATAGGAGCCTTTCGGCTCCGCTGTCAACCGAAGCGATCGCGATGCGCGCCGTCCTCATACGCCAAGGCCCCTTCGGAAGGCGGCGAATCGCCGTAGAGCCATGGCCTGAGCCCCGGCAGGTGAGCTCCGGGGAGGTGCGGATTCGGGTGCGGGCCGCTGGGCTCAACTTCGCCGACGCGCTCATGCGTAGGGGGCTATATCCCGGGGCTCCGAGGCCGCCTTTTGTGCCCGGCTTTGAGGTGGCAGGTGAGATCGAGACGGTTGGACCAGAGGCGCCCTTCGCGGTGGGCCAGCGAGTGCTGGCGCTCATGCCCTCTGGAGGACAGGCCGAACAGGTGGTGGTGCCCGCTGCGCAGGTGTTTCCCATCCCGGAGGCGATGCCGTTCGAAGAGGCCGCCGCTCTGCCCGTGGCTTATCTTACGGCCTACATGGCCCTGATCGAGATGGCCGCGCTCAAGCCCGGAGAGTGGGTGCTCGTGCACGCGGCCGCCGGGGGCGTGGGGCTGGCCGCTCTGCAGATAGCGCGCACCGTGCCGGATGTGCGGATCTTGGGGACGGCCTCTGCAGGCAAGCACGCGCTTTTGCGCGCGCAGGGCTGCGATCACCCCATCGACTACCGCAGGCGGGATTACGAGCCTGAGGTGCGGCGTCTGACCGGCGGAGCCGGCGTGCACGTGGTGCTCGACCCCTTGGGAGGGCGCGATACGCGGAAAAACTACCGACTTTTGCGGCCCACAGGCCGGCTTGTGCTGTATGGCCTTATGCGCCCCTTCGGGGGGCCCAGAAGGCGGCCCTTGCGGGCGCTTTGGGAGCATCTGCAAGCCCCCTGCTTTCATCCCCTTCGGCTTATGTGGGAGAATCGAGCCGTAATCGGGCTGCATCTGGGGCGCCTGTGGGCGGAGGCGGCCAGGCTGCGCAACGCGATGCAGACCCTGCTTACGTGGTACGCTCAGGGTCGTATTCGACCCGTAATCGATCGCATTTACCGGCTCGAGGAGGTCGCTTTGGCCCACAAGCGCCTGGAGGAGCGGCAAAACGCGGGCAAAATCGTGCTCGTGCCGTGAGCAAGGCGCAGTTTTGGACTCAGGCGCTAGCCCCGCTTCCCCGGGCCTTTGTGGAGCGGCTTCTTCGGATTGGGACCGAAGAGGAGGTCGCCTGCTGGGCGCGCACTTTTTGGGAGGAGCGCTGGGCCGCGTTTCGCGTAAACCCCCTTCGGGCTCCCTCAGAGGAAGCGGCCCTGGAGGCGCTTCAGAAGGCCCAGGTGCCGGCCCGACCTGTAGAATGGATGCCTGGAGCGTATGTGGTGGGCGCCTCCCACCGGGCCGCGCTGCTGGCTTCGGAGCCCTGCCGGCGGGCCTGGCTTTACGTGCAGAACCTCTCCAGCATGCTGCCCGTCTGGATTCTAGGTCCTGATCCCGAGGACAGGGTGCTGGACTTGTGCGCGGCGCCCGGGGGCAAAACCCTCCAGTTGGCCGCGGGCCTGCGGGATCCAGCGCAGATTGTAGCCGTGGAGAAAGCTCGGGGGCGCTACTACAAGCTTCGGGCCCTTCTGACCCATTACGGGGCCGGCCGGGTGCGCGCGGTCCTGGCCGATGGTCGCCTCGCGGGAAGCCGCTGGCCGGAGGCCTTCGATTGCGTGCTCCTGGATGCACCCTGTTCGGCTGAGGCCCGTTTTCGCATCGGACAGCCCGAGACGTATCGCTACTGGAGCCTCCGCAAGGTGCACGAGCTAGCTTATAGAAGCCAACAGCTGCTGGAGTCTGCTTTGCATGCCCTTCGAGCAGGAGGCCGGCTGCTCTTTGCCACTTGTACGTTCGCGCCCGAGGAAAACGAAGGCGTGCTTGCGGCCGTCCTGGAGCGTTGGGGTTCGGCGCTGGAGCTTGAGCCGATTGCGTGTCCCTTTGCAAACCATAGACCTGGGCTGCGCAGCTGGAACGGCCGCCGCTTTCCGGAGGCCGTAGGGCTGGCGGTGCGCGTGTTGCCCACAGCCGAGATGGAGGGGTTTTTTCTGGCCCTTTTGCGCAAGCGCGCCCCCCTGGGAAGGCAAAAGGGGCGCCGCTAAAGACCCCGAATTAGGGCGCGCGCGTCGCCTATGCGCACCCAGCCGAGCAGCCAGGCGCCCAAAAGCCAGACCCCCAGCAGTCCGAACCGAAGCGCGAGGTCCCCGATCCCCTCGGGCGCACGCATCGTTCCCAGCGCGGCCAGTAGACCAGTCCAAAGCCCCAGTCCCAGCAGGCGCATTCCGCTCAAGGGAAGTCCGATCGAGTTTCGCACCGCTCGGTGGGTCCAAAGGAGCAGGCCCGTGTAGGCCAGCAGGGTCGCTACGGCAGCTCCGAGGGCGCCCCATGTGGGTACTAGGAGCGCGTTGAGCGCCAAGTTGAGCGCGGCTGTTCCGGCCACGATGAGGGAGAAGGAGCCGGAACGCAGCGCCTCTAAAAGCAAGGCCGACCAGATGAGGCTAAGCCCGAAGGCGGCAAAGCCCAGGCTGATCCAGGGAACCAGCGGCAGGGCGGCGCGGTAGGCGGGATCTGCGTCCATCAGGACGAGCACCCAGGGCGCGAACAGGGATGTGCACAGGGCGAGCGCCCCCAGCCCCACCGCCGCCCCTCGATGCGCCAGGGCCACGACGGCGGGCCGCTCCTCCGGCCGAAGCCGCAACACAAAGGGCAGCCAGGCCAGCTGAATCGGCTGCGCGCCGAGCATGTTTACCACACCCCCGAATTTGGCCGCCAGCACGTACAGGCCCACTTCGAACTCGGTACGCCAGGCGGCTAGCACGTATCGATCGGCCGCGTTCAGGGCCAAGCTGCCCAGCGCGCCTCCGATGAGAGGCGCGCAGACCCGCACAAGAACGCCCGTCCAGCCCGGATCAGGCCGAGGCCATCCCCACGGCCAGCGCCCCCAGGTTGCGGCCAAAGCGGCAAGGCAAGCTCCCGCGCTTGAGGCCGCATAGGCCGCAAGCACCCCCATAAGCCCCATCCGCCAAAGGGCCAGGGCGACGTAGCTGAGCGCAATCAGCCCAAAGAGCTTAAAAAGCAGAATCCCCGCATACCATTTCGCCCTGCCCTCTGCGCGCAGCGCGGCCAGGGCCACCCCGAGCGGCAGCTCAAAGGCCACATACAGGCTCATGAGCCCCCAGATCGCCCCGCCGGGCGCGCGCAGCACCAGAAAGCCGATCGCCACAAGCGCCCCCGCGATTCCGATCGTAAGCCCCCAAACCGAGCGAGCCGCGGC
This sequence comes from Bacteroidota bacterium, assembly GCA_025059945.1. Lineage (NCBI taxonomy): Bacteria > Pseudomonadati > Bacteroidota > Bacteroidota bacterium. The sequence goes on along the minus strand of JANXDC010000015.1, from coordinate 41,165 downwards.
CAGGCGGGTCTCCGGTTGGGCCCCGAATCGCACAAGGCCCATCGGGAGTTGCAGGCTGAGCACGATGATCCCGATTTGGACCGTCACCTCCAGCACGCCCCAGCGGCCGTAGTCGGACACGTCCAGGTAGCGCGTGTTCGTGTACAGGGGCAGAAGCAGCAGCCCCGCGGCCTTGGCCAACGAGTTGGCCCCGGCATACCAAAGGCTCTGTCCGGCCAGGTTACGCATCAGATCCCGCACGGAGGGCCTCCAGCGCCTCTAGAAGGGCTTTGCGGCGGTTTTCAAGTCCATATCGCTCCAGAATGCGCGCGCGCGCCTGCAGCCGGTTTTCGGGATCGGCGCGGAGGGCCTGGCTGAGCGCCTCGGCGATTTCCTGGGGATCGGGGCGCGATACGAGCCATCCCACCCCCTCCAGCAGCTCCGGAATCCCCCCCACGGGGCTGCCCACGGGGACGCATCCGGAGAGCATGGCCTCGCACAGCACGTTGGGTAGGCCCTCGGTGCGGGAAAGTTGCGCGTAGACGGCGCATTGTCGATATCGGAGGCCTAGCTCCGAACGGGGTCTGGGCGGCTCTAAGAGGACGTTCTCCGGGGGGCGCCAGCGGGACACGAACGCGTCCCGGTACCGGGGTTCTAGCCCTACAAGGTAAAACGGCACACGAGGCAGGCGGCGCGCGGCCTCCAGGAACAGGTCCACCCCCTTGACCAGCACGGAGCGTTCCCGGCCGATGTAGGCCACCGTGAGCAGCGAAGCGGCGCGCTCAAGGGGGCCGAGGGGCCACCGCACCGGATCGTAACCGGTCGGGATCACGCGAAACGGGGTGCGAAGACCGGGCACGTGCGCGCGCACCCCCGTGCGCAGCCTTTGGGGCCAGAGGGCAAAGGGGTTTTCGCCCTCTATCAGGGCCCCGCTTACGGGCAGAAGCAGGGACGCGTTCCGAAGCACGAAGCGCGCCATGGGGGCCCGCCACGGGCTCGCGTAGACGCCATAGCGCAACGTGGGCAGCGTATGCGCATCGAAGCCGCCCAACACGACCGCGGTGGGCACGCCAAACCGTCGGGCCAGGGCCACAGGAAGGACCAGATGATAATCCGCAAACCAGCCCAGTAGGAGTTCCGCTCGAGGGAGCTCCCGCAAAAGCCACGCAAGTTGCCGGGTCCAACTCCACAGAAGCCGATCCGGCCTTCGGGCCGTTCCGAACACGAAGGGCCGCACCGCATAAGCCGACCGCAGCAGGTCCTCATCGTCTTGCACGAAGGCCGTGCGCGCCAAAGACACGAACAACAACCGGGGCGTTCCAGACACGGCCTCAGGCTAGGGCGCGCGCAGAGGCGATCAGAAAGCGCTGCGCGTAGCGGCACAGGTCATCTAGGGCCACGTTGCCCCCGCAGAGCACGAGCACCACGTGCCGATCCGGCCCGAAGCGATCGGCTAGTCTTTCCAGCGCCGCCAGGGTGCAGGAGGCGGCCGGTTCGGTCAGCACTTTGGCGCGCTCCAGAAGCCAGCGCATCGCTTCGACGGCCTCGGCGTCGGATACGACTGTAACGGACTCCAGATACCGGCGCGCGGCCTTCAGGGTCCGTTCGCTCACCGAGGGGGCGCCTAGCGTTTTGGCGATGGACGTGATGGCCGGCAGCTCTACCACCCGCCCCGCGCGCAGGGCCTGGGCCATGCTGTCGGCCCCCTCGGTCTCCACGCCCCAGAGGCGCACATCGGGGCGCAGGGCCTTTAAGGCCGCGCCCACGCCGGCCATAAGCCCTCCGCCGCCTATGCTGAGCACGACGTCGGTGAGCTGGGGCAGATCCTCCCACAGCTCCAGCCCCAGCGTGCCTTGTCCGGCTATAACCCAAGGGTCGTCAAAGGGATGCACGTACGTCCATCCGGCCTCCTGATAGGCTTGGGCGCGCGCAAAGGCCTCCGCGATCGTGTTCGTCAGCTCTACTTCGGCGCCGTAAGCACGCGTGGCCTCGACGTAATTATGGGGGGTGTTTTCCGGCATCAAGATCCGAGCCCGGATGCCGAGCACGCGCGCCGCATAGGCCACGGCCTGCGCGTGGTTGCCCCCGCTTGTGGCCACCACGCCCCGGGCGCGTTCGGCCTCCGAAAGCAGCAGCATGCGGTTGAAAGCCCCGCGCACCTTAAAGGCGCCGGTTTTCTGAAACAACTCCAGCTTCAAGTATACGTTCGCGCCAAATCGATCCGAAAGGCTCTGGCTTCGTATGAGGGGCGTACGGTGCACAAAGGGGGCGATCCGCGCGCGCGCCGCCTGCACGTCCGCTAAGGTCGGCAGCTCCATTTACCGTCCCTCCGCCTGCAGCCGTCGGGCCACGGCTTCCGCCTGGCGCATGACCCGCAGCACGTTTGCTCCCCAGAACTTGTAAATCTCCTCCTCGCTCCAACCCCGCTTCAGCAGGCCATAGGTGATCCAAGGCAGTTTGGTCACGTCTTCAAGCCCCTTGGGCAGGCTGGGCACGCCGTCGAAGTCCGTGCCCCAGCCTACGTGGTCGACTCCGGCCACGCGGCGGACGTGTTCGATGTGGTCGAGCACATCCTCCAAGGTCGGTTCCCCTATGCCCTGCTCTTGTTTAACCTCCCGCAGCGCCACCCACATGCGGGTGCGGAAGTCCCCGCGATACCGGGTGCGGACCCGCTCTGCTACAGCCCGCCAGAAGGCCTCCGTGTAGGCGGGGTTGACGAAGTCGGAGCCGATGTTGATCATCACCACCCCCCCGTTGCGCGCGATGGCCCGAAGCTGATCGTCGGAGAGATTGCGCGGGATGTGCGTAAGCGCGCGACAGGAGGAGTGCGAAGCGATCACGGGCGCTTCCGTGACCTCGAGCACGTCTTCCAAGGCGGCATCCGAGATGTGGGAGATGTCGATGAGCATGCCAAGCCGGTTCATCTCGCGCACCATTTGCCGGCCCAGTTCGTTAAGCCCTCCCCAGCGGGCCGTGTCCTGGGAGGAATCGCACCAGCCGTTGGTGTTCGTGTGCGTGAGCGTGACGTAGCGTACCCCCCGGCGATAAAAAGAGCGCAGGGTATCCAGGCTGTTCTCCAGCGCATGCCCCCCCTCAAGCCCCATGAGGGCGGCGATTTTGCCGGAGCGCACAATCCGGATCACGTCCTCATAGGAGGTAGCCAGCTCGACCCGGTCCGGATGGCGCCGAATTTGGGCCAGAACGGTGTCGATGAGCCGATGCGCCCTTCGGGCCGAGGCGCCCGGGGTTCGGGCGTAATCCGCGGCGACCCAGATGGACAGAAACGGCGCATCCTGGCCGCCCTCGATCATGCGCGGCAGATCGGTATGCACCCGCGGCGGAGCGTAGCGATAGCCCCAGTCATAGCCGCGCCGCGTCGGGGGCAAGTCGGTGCGCCCTTGAAAGTACCCCCCGAAGGCCCCTACGAGATCCTGGCCGCCGTCGACCATGAGCGTGGGGCTGTCGTGATGCCCGTCGAAGACGATGGCCCGGTAGTGGATCTCAAGCGCCCGCCGCCACAACGGATCGGCCGCTATGAGGCTATCGGCTTTAGGGTGTCGGATCGGAGCCGGAATCGCCAGCACAATACCCGTGTCGGCCTTAACGGAAGAAGCCGGATGGGGATCGCCTCCGCAGGCCAGGCTTAGACCGGCAAGTCCTAACCAGCGCATCATGGGAAACCTCTTCCGCCTCGTGGGGTTGAACCGTTTTGAGTTGTCGCCGCACTGCAGCACATTTCAAAGGAACGGCTTTTGATAGTTTCGGCGCCACCGAAAGTTTACGCATCCTCTTTGCCTTGAGCAAGCTTCTGGGTGTTGGGACAAACACGGCCGGGGTGTTCCTCATCAATGGCTAGCTGTGCAGACTCTTCTCAGGTGCCATTTTCCTCGATAGCAGAACCCGCGCTGCTTTGTTCGCTTGAGGGCCGCATCCTCTGGGCAAACCGCTCTCTTTGTCAGGCCCTGGGATGTGCGCCGGAGGAATTGATCGGTCTTCCCATACAGGAGCTCGACCCGTTAGTTCGGCCGGAGGATTTGCGGCTGGCCTACCGGGCTTTAGCGCGCTTCCCCATCGAACGGCTTGCCCGTCAGCTGCAACGCCGAGATGGGTCCACATGGGCGGTTTGGATGTATCCCAGCCGGGTTCGCCTGGGCCGAAGGGCCGCGCTGCTACTACAGCTGCGCGAGCGCAAGGAAGATCAGGACTGGACAGGCCGCCTGCAGGAGCGCGTCCTGGAGTTTCTCTTCCGGCAAAGCATCGCAGGCCTGTACCTGATGCGCATGGATCCGGGCTGGGAGTTCATCTGGGACGGATCCGAAGAGCAGCTCGAACGCGCCCTGTATCGGCAGCGCGTTGTGCGCGTCAATCGCAATTTCGCTGAACAATACGGCACCACAGAAGAGGCCCTGATTGGTCGCACATCGGCGGATTTTTACGCCCATGATCCGGGTTTTATCCGGGACTATACGCGCCGAATGCTGGACGCGGGCTACCTGCGCGGCCTAAGCTACGAGCGCCGGCTTGACGGAAGACCGATCTGGATTGAGGGGGAGTACATTCCCCTATACGATGAAGGGGGCCGTTATCTGGGCCATCTGGGTATACAGCGGGATGTCACCGAGGAACGGCTGCGATCGGAACGCCTGGAGCGTCAGCGTCAGGCCCTGCTCGCGATGACCCGGCTTTCGGCTCAGGATTGGCCCGAGAGCCTGTATGCGCTTTTGGAGCGTACCGCGCAGGCCTTGACGGTAGACCGATGCGGGTTTTGGCTTTGGGATCCTCAGCAGGATGCCCTGCGTTGCATGGCCCTCTTCGATCAAGCCCAGGGCGGACGCGTAGCCTGTGAGCAGGTGCTTTCCGCTTCCGCCTATCCGGAGTACTTCTGGGCTTTGCAAACCGGTCTGGCCGTGGATGCGGCCGATGCATGGACCGACCCCCGCACGCGGGCTTTCCTGGAAGGCTACCTAAAGCCCCTCGGCATCCGGGCCATGCTGGATGCCCCGGTATGGCGGGAGGGCCGTCTCATGGGGGTCCTGTGCTCGGAGCTGCGCGCCGCCTCACCCCGCACGTGGCACGCCGATGAGGTTCGGTTCGCCGTCGCCTCGGCCGAACGCCTAGTGCGCCTGCTTGAGGAGCATGAGCGCCGAACCCTTGAAGGGCGGCTTACGCGGTTTGTGGAAAACGCCTCCGATCTCATCTATCAGGTCGATCTAGAGGGCCGCCTCTTGTACGCCAACGAGGCGGCGCTGCGGCTTTTCGGCTACACCCGCGAAGAGGCCATAGGCCGCCGAATCTTCGACTTCATCGAGCCCAGCCACTACTGGCGCGCCCGCGCCGAGGCGATTCGGCACGTCCGGGCCCGCACGCCCCACTGGTACAGCGAATATCCGGTGCGAGATCGCACGGGTCAGGTGCGATGGGTGGGCCAAAACGCTACGTTGCGTACCGAAGGCGGGCAGCTTGTGGGCTTCGACGTGATCAGCCGGGACATCACGGACCGCAAGCACATGGAGGCGGCCCTAGAAGCCAGCGAGCGGCGTTACAGGATGCTCTTTGAATCCGCCGGAGATGCCATCTTGATCTCCGATGCAGGAGGGCGTTACGTGGAGGTCAATCGCCAGGCCGAGTTGCTTACGGGCTACAGCCGCCAGGAACTGCTCGCGATGACCGTTGGGGATCTCGTTGTGGGGGATCGCGAGGCGTTGAACCGGGGTTATCGAGAGCACTTCTATCCGTTTTTGCGTCAGGTCCGCATCTTCCGGGGCGCCGATCGGCGAATGCGCCGCAAAGACGGAACGCTCTTCGACTACGAAGTCACGGCCGTCATGCTTGACGACGGGCGCGTTATGGCCCTCGTGCGCGATGTGACGGAGCGCAAGCGAGCCGAAGCGGCCCTGCGTGAGGCCAAGGAACGGGCGGAGATGGCCAACCGCATCAAGTCAAACTTTCTGGCCATGATCTCACATGAGCTCCGCACCCCGCTACATACGATCTTGGGCTATTTGGATCTGATCCGCGAGGAGCTGGCCTCCGAAGGCAAGCCGGAGGTGGAGGAGTTTTTCGCCGTCGTGCACCGAAGCGCCCAGCGCCTGGTGCATCTGGTCCATGAGCTGCTGGATATGGCCCGAATCGAGGCCGGCGATCTGGAGCTTGTCTGCGAAGTGCAACCCGCAGAACCCCTTGTGCAAGAGGCCTTTGCCACCTTGGCTTCCAGGGCGCGCGAAAAAGGACTCCTCTATGAACTGAGGCTGCACACCGAGCGCACGCTTGTGTATGTAGACGGCGGCCGCCTCATCCAAGTGTTGCTCAATCTGATAGAGAACGCGATCAAGTTTACCTCCTCGGGCTCTGTTCAGGTTTCCACCCGACGCGAAGGCGACAGGCTGGTGATCGCGGTTTCGGATACCGGGGTGGGCATAGAGCCGGAGCATCTGGAGCGTCTGTTTAGGCCCTTCGAGCAGGCTCACGAGGGTTTGAATCGGCCCTTTGAGGGAGCCGGGCTGGGATTGGCCATCAGCTATCGCCTGGTGCGCAGCATGGGCGGCGAGCTGCGCTGTCAAAGTCAGCCTGGCCGGGGCGCGACCTTTTCCGTGCACCTGCCCGTCGCCTCCGAACCCGTCCCCCCTGTTTTCTGGCAGCCCAAGGCGCGTCGGGCGCTGCTTATGGAATCCGATCCGGAGGGCCGGCGTTATCTAGAGGTGTTGCTTAGGCGGGCGGGCTTTTCCGTGCAGGTGTGCGATAAGCCGGCTGATCTTCTGGAGGCGCTTACGAGCGGGCAGTACGATGCCGTGTTCGTGGAGTTAACGCCCGAGGCGTTCGAGGTCGGGATCACCCTGGGAAAGCAGGTGCGTCAGCTAAGGTTTCGGGGGCGTATGCTGGCGCTAGCGGCTTACGCGGAGTCCGGACTGGAAGACCGCTTACGCGCGGCCGGCTTCGACGGGTTGTTGGTTAAGCCCTTTCAGCCCCGCCAGGTCCTGAGCTGGCTTGAAGAAGCTAGCTAGAGGGGGTTGGGGACCGCATGAGGCAAAGCAACATACTGCACGCCACCACCGTGCTGGCCGTACGGCATGGAGGCAGAGTGGCCATGGGGGGCGATGGGCAGGCCACCTTAGGACAGACCGTGCTCAAGCACACCGCGCAGAAGGTGCGGCCATTATACAGCGGCAAAATTTTGGCTGGCTTTGCCGGCTCAACGGCCGACGCGCTCACGCTTCTGGATCGGCTCGAGGACAAGCTCCAGATGTATGGAGGCAACCTGCCGCGGGCGGCCGTGGAATTGGCCCGAGATTGGCGTCTGGACCGGGCCCTGCGGCGTCTGGAGGCTATGTTGATCGTAGCCACCGCGGAGCAAATGTTGCTGCTTTCGGGTGCAGGGGACCTGGTTGAGCCCGACGATGGGATCCTGGCCATCGGCAGCGGAGCCGGCTATGCCTTGGCCGCCGCCCGGGCGTTAAAACAGGAGGCCTCGCATTTGCCGGCGCGCCTCATCGTGGAGCGCGCCTTGCACATCGCAGCGGACATCTGCATTTACACCAACCACGAGATACGCGTCTTGGAACTTGCCTCTTCGTAGGCCGTATCCGCAGAGGGTTTTTCCCCAACGAGCAAAGCATCAAAGCGTAAAAGACATATGGATCTACAGGCGCTCACGCCGAGCCAAATCGTAGCCGAGCTGGACAAATACATCGTGGGCCAGCAGGAAGCCAAGCGCGCCGTAGCCATAGCCCTGCGCAACCGGTGGCGCCGTTTGAACGCTCCCCCGGAGTTGCGGGAGGAGATCGTGCCCAACAACATCATCATGATCGGCCCGACGGGGGTGGGCAAGACCGAAATCGCGCGTCGGTTGGCCAAACTGGCCGGGGCTCCGTTTGTGAAGGTGGAGGCCACCAAGTTCACCGAGGTGGGCTATGTGGGTCGAGACGTCGAAAGCATGGTACGCGACCTGGTGGAGGTGGCCGTAAACATGGTCAAAGCCGAGCGTCAGCGCGAGGTTCAGGCGCAGGCCTTGGAGCTGGCCGACGAGCGGCTGCTGGATGTGCTCGTGCCCCGGCCGGGCACTGGGTTCGCCTTTTCCGGTCCGTCCCCCGAGGGCCTACCGGCCTCCGGCTGGGGGGAGCTGGAGGATCACGCCCGGGTCCGCTTTCGGGAGCGCCTTAAGGCCGGGGAGCTAGAGGATCGTCTGGTGGAGATCGAGGTCACAAGCGAACACGGCCCCGTCATGCAGATTTTCGGTCCCATGGGCCTTGAGGAGATGGGTCTTAACCTGCAGGAGATCTTGGGCAACCTGGGTAGGCGCCGCAAAAAGCGCCGGCTGCCCGTCTCCGAGGCCCGGCAGCTATTGGCCCAAGAGGAGGCGCAAAAGCTCATCGACATGGATGCCGTCATCCAGGAAGCCCTGGAGCGGGTTCAAAACGCGGGGATCATCTTCATCGACGAGATCGACAAGATCGCCTCTCCGGCCGGCGCACCCCGCGGGGCGGGCCCAGACGTGAGCCGGGAGGGCGTGCAGCGCGATCTGCTCCCGATCGTCGAGGGCTCGAACGTGATGACCAAATACGGCATGGTTAAGACGGATCACATCTTGTTTATCGCCTCGGGCGCCTTTCATGCGGTCAGGCCCAGCGACCTGATTCCGGAGCTTCAGGGGCGCTTCCCGATTCGGGTGGAGCTTAAGCCCCTCGGCGAGGAGGACTTCTACCAGATTCTCACCTTGCCCCAAAACGCGCTCACCAAGCAGTACGCGGCCCTGCTGGCGGCCGAGGGTGTGGAGCTCGAGTTCACCGATGAGGCTCTGCGGGAGATCGCCCGCATCGCCGCGTGCGTCAACGAGCAGGTCGAAAACATCGGCGCTCGGCGGCTGCACACGATCCTGACTACGGTCCTGGAGGAGGTGCTTTTTGACGTGCCGGACCGCATCCGAGATGCGCGCGTGCGCATCGACGTAGCGCATGTGCAGCGCACCGTGGGGCGCGTCTTGGAGAATCGGGATCTGAGCCGCTATATCCTCTAGGCCTCGGGCAGGGGGCCCCGTAGGACAGTCGGCCATTCCGGCCCAGCCCCCGGATCTCGGATCGGCCCGTATTGGCGCTCGTAAAGCTCGATGTTCTCCCGTAGCGCGGCCAGCAGCCGTTTGGCGTGATCCGGCGTTAGGATGATCCGCGCCTTAACGCGCCCCTGGGGCATGCCGGGCATGAGCCGGATGAAGTCCAGGATGAACTCCGAGGGTGAGTGCGCGATCATAGCCAAGTTCGCATAGGTGCCCTCGGCTACTTCGGGGCTGATCTCCAAGCTGAGCTCTTGTGGCGGCGGTGTCTCGGCCATGAGGGGGTCCTTTATGGGTCGGGTATGGCGAGCTCGCGATCATGCAGGCGCGTGATCGCTTCGAGCAGATCCGTCTTGGTCAGGATCGCGTATGCGCCCCCTTGCAGGGCGATAAGCACGGCGGCCGTCCCCTGGTTGAGGAGCGCGGCTAGCTCCGTTAAGGGCGCCTCGGGAGAGAGCACCGGAAAGGGCGGATCCATGTACTCTAGCACGGGCTGCGTTCGGGCCTCGGGGCGTTCCAAGAGCACATTCAGAAGCCCGATTTCCGTAACGCTGCCCAACGGCTCACCTGTCTCCTCCAGGACCGGAAGCTGGGAGATCCCGTGCGCGCTCATTTCCCGTACGGCCTCGGCCACCGTTTGGCCGGGCCGAACGAAACGGAGCTGTTGAGGAGGGCGTTCGCGCAAGAGGTCGGCCGCCGTAAGCCGCACGGCGGGCTCCAAAAACCCATGGCTGCGCATCCAGGCGTCGTTGTAGAGCTTGCTCAGATAACGGTTTCCGCCGTCGGGCAGCAGCACGACCAGAAGCGCCCGCTCATCCAGCTGACGGGCCACCCGGAGCGCGCCGGCCATGGCCGAACCGCTGGAACCCCCGACGAAGAGCCCCTCTTGCCGGGCTAGCCGGCGCGCCATAAGAAACGCCTCTCGGTCGTCGACCTGCACCACCTCGTCCACCAAAGAAAAGTCCATGTTGGCCGGCAGGATGTCCTCCCCGATCCCCTCCGTCAGATACGGCCGCACCTGGGAGGGATCTAGTTGACCGGTTCGGAAATAGTGGTAGTAAAGCGACCCTACGGGGTCGACGCCGATGATGCGGATCTTCGGGTTGCGTTCTTTTAAGAAGCGCGCCACGCCGCTGATGGTGCCCCCCGTGCCCATGCCGGCCACGAAGTGCGTAATGCGGCCCTCGGTCTGCTCCCAAATCTCCGGCCCCGTGGTCTCGTAGTGCGCTTGCGCGTTGGCCGGATTGTCGTATTGGTTCGGATAGTACGCGTTGGGGATCTCGCGGCTCAACCGAAGGGCCACAGAGTAGTAAGAGCGGGGGTCTTCGGGCGGCACGTTCGTGGGGCAGATGACCACCTCGGCCCCTAAGGCCCGCAGGGAGTCGATTTTCTCCTGGCTCTGTTTGTCTGTGATCGTGAACACGCATCGATATCCTTTGACGGCGGCCACCAAGGCCAGCCCCATGCCCGTGTTGCCCGAGGTGCCCTCGACGATCGTACCGCCAGGCCGAAGCAGACCCCGACGCTCCGCCTCCTCGATCATGCGCAGCGCGATACGGTCCTTAATGCTTCCCCCGGGGTTGAGGTACTCCACTTTGGCCAAGATCGTGGGCTTAAGCCCGGCCGTGATGCGGCGCAGTTCCACCATCGGGGTGCGGCCGATGGCCTCCAGAATGGAGCGGTACCACATCGGGTGTGCTCTCCTTTAGCAAGGTGCGCGCTCCAGCAGCTGCGCGCCGGCTTGCACAAGCTCCTGCGCTCGTTCGGGTGAGGAGGCCTCGCTATAGAAGCGCAGCACGGGCTCCGTCCCAGAGGGTCGAATGAGCAGCCAACCGCCGTCTTCTAATAGGTGTTTGTAGCCATCTAGGTCCTGAACCTCCCGCACCCGGACCCCCGCGATTGCGGGTAGGCCCTCGGTGCGGATGCGCTCCAGCAGGGCGCGTTTCTGGGCTTCCGTGGTGTGCACATCTAGGCGGCGGTTGTAAAGGGGGCCGAAATCGCGCTGCAGGGCCTCTACGAGGGCGCTCAGCCGCAGCCGAAGCTTGGCCAACATCTCCAGCACGATCAGTCCGATGAAAATGCCGTCCCGCTCCGGAATATGGCCCTTGATCGCCAGGCCTCCGGATTCTTCTCCGCCCACGAGCACGTCGCCCTCAAGAAAGTGGCGCACCACGTATTTGAAGCCGATCGGCGTGGTGTGCACCCGAAGGCCGTAGTGCGCGCCCATGCGCTCGAGCATGTGCGTGGTGGAGAAGGTCTTGACGATGTCGCCCCGCAGCCCCCGATGTTCGTATAGGTAGCGCACCAGCAGCGCCAAGATCTTGTGGGAATCCACCAGGTGCCCCCGTTCGTCCACAAGGGCTATCCGGTCGGCGTCTCCGTCGGTGGCCAGGCCCACGTCGTAGCCCTCCTCGCGCATCAGCTTGAGGAGCGGGCCCAGATGGGGTTCGATCGGCTCCGGGGCTTCGCGATCGAAGCCGGGGTTGTAGGCGGCCCGCAGCTCCTGGACCATGGGTCCCAGAAGAGCTCGCAGGGCGCCCTGGCCTGCGCCGTACATGGCGTCGTGCACCACGCGCAGACCGCTGCTCCGGATGGCCTCTAGGTCCACGCGCTCCCGCAGCAGTTCCAGAAAGCGCGCGCGCAGGGGTTCGACGCGGATGCGATCTTGGGGAGGGTTTTCGGGCCAATCCGGCGGCTCATCCGGAATGCACGCCTCTACGGCGGCCACGGTCTCCGGAAGAGCCGGCCCCCCAAAGGAGGCCTTAAGCTTGTAGCCGTTGTATTCAGGGGGGTTATGGCTGGCGGTGATCATAACGCCCAACCCGGCCTCGTAGTGGTGCGTGGCCCAGGAAAGAGCGGGGGTGGGCAGAAACCCATCGGATAGGATCACGGGGATGCCCCGGGTGGCCAGCACGGCGGCCACATGCTGGGCGAAGCGCTCGCTCAGAAACCGGGTGTCGTAGCCGATCACCACCCCCCGAGAGGCCAGGCCTTGCGACTCCAACCAGCGGGCCGTTCCCCAGGCGAGGCGACCCACGTTATCGAAGGTGAAATCGGCGGCGATCACGGCGCGCCAGCCGTCGGTGCCAAAGCGGATCGGAACGCTGCGCATCGTCTGCCCTCGTTTACGGTTCGTAGCGAAGCACGGCGCCAAAAAAACCGTCGGTGCCGTGACGGTGCGGGTAGAGGCGCAGAAACGCATCCTCCAACGGCACAAAGATACGCTGCCGCTCCAGAATCGGACCGACAGGTTCCAGGTGGAAATCCGGATGCTCTTCCAGAAAGGCCCCCACCACCTCCTCGTTCTCCTGAGGTAGCAGCGAGCAAGTAGCGTAGACCATGCGCCCTCCGGGTTTGAGCAGCGGAGCGTAGGCGTGCAGGATGGCTCGTTGCTGCTCGACTAGGGTCTCGACTTTTTCGGGCGTCACTTTCCAGGCCGTGTCCGGGTTGCGGCGCATCACGCCGGTTCCGGAGCAGGGGGCGTCGACCAGAACGACGTCGATCTTGCCGTACAGGCGCCGGACCACTTTGGCCCGGTTGTGGGGGATGCGTTGGGCGCGGATGTTGTGCGCTCCTGCGCGTCGGGCTCGGGGTCGGAGTTGTTCCAGTCGGATCGTGTAGATATCGAAAGCGTACAGCATGCCCTTGTTTTCCATCAGGCAGGCCAGATGCAGCGTTTTGCCGCCCCCTCCAGCGCAGCCATCTACGACCCGCATACCCGGACGGGCCTCCGTGAGGTAGGAGATAAGCTGGCTGCCTTCGTCCTGCACCTCATAGAGCCCCTCCCGGAAGGAGGCCGTCTGGAAGACGCTGATGCGCTTCTCGAAGATGAGCCCCACAGGGCTATACGGGGTTGGGCGCGTGGTCCAGCCCTCCTGCCGAATGCGCTCTTGCACCGCTTCGCGTGTGGCCTTGAGGGTGTTGACCCGTACGCATAGCGGAGCAGCCCGGTTTAGGCCTTGACATAAGGCCTCGGCCTCTTCAAGGCCGTAGCGGTCGATCCAGATCCGCAGCATCCAGTCGGGAAAGGAGTACCGAAGCCCCAAGGCTTGAGCCGGATCCGCAGGGGGTGCGACCTGTCGGGCCCAGGACAGGGCGGACTGGATGCGCTGGGCCTCATCAGGGGTCCAGGGCAACTCCAGGCGCTCCGCATCCTCGAAGGCGGCCAAATACAACAGCACCCACTCTCGGGGCTCGGGTTCCCGCCACCAGCGCGAGACCGCAAACTCCAGCCATCTGCGGTTGCGCAGCATGCCGTATACGGTCTCGGCGATGAACTTGCGGTCCCGTTTGCCGAACTCCGGATGGGCCTTAAAGAAGGCCTCCATCTCCCGGTCGGCCGGGTACTTAGAGTGCACGATCTGCTGGTATAGCTGCGCGGATGCGCTCACCCAGTAGGGTCGAATGAGGCGCTTCTGCTCCAGCATGGTCTGCCTTGAAGGGGGTCCGCAGTATGGCCCGTTGCCGATACGCCGGCTTGGCAAGACAGGTTCCGTCATGGGGGAGGCAAAAAAGACGCCCTTTTCGGGCTTTTCCCGAAAAGGGCGTTTGGGTAGCGGGGGAGGGAATCGAACCCTCGACCTTCGGGTTATGAATCCGACGCTCTGACCGACTGAGCTACCCCGCCAACCGAGGGCAAATATAGAAAACCGTCTAAGCCTGGGCAATCGGGCCCTAGCCTCTGCGAAGGGCCATCGCCTCCAGGCGGCGGATGCGCTCCTCCGTGGGGGGATGCGTGGAGAACAAGCTCAGGATGCCCCGGGCCATGCCGCCAAAGGGGCTCACCTGAAACAGGTGCGCCGTGGCGGGGCTGGCCTCCATGGGGATGGCCTGGGCGCCGGCTTCGAGTTTGCGCAGAGCGCTAGCCAACGCCAAGGGATCGCCGCAGATCTCGGCCCCGCCGGCGTCGGCCGCGAACTCCCGGGCGCGCGAGATGGCCATCTGGATCAGCATTGCAGCAAGGGGCGCCAAGATCAGCATGAGCAGGCCCGCCAGCGGGTTTGCGCCTTCCCGCTCCTCGCTGCGCCCCAGCGGCAGCCAGTAGGCCATTTGGGCTAGGTAGGTGATGGCGCCGGCGATCGTGGCCGCGATCGTGCCCGTTAAGATGTCGTAATGCCGGATGTGGGCCAGTTCGTGTGCGATCACTCCCTCCAGTTCGCGTCGGTTGAGCAGGCGCACGATCCCGTTGGTGACGGCCACGGCCGCATGTTTCGGATTGCGCCCCGTGGCAAAGGCATTGGGCTGCTCAGAGGGAATCACGTAGAGCTTCGGCATGGGCAGGCCGGCCCGGCGGGCCAGACGCTCGACCATGTCCCAGAGCTCCGGAGCGTCCTCGCGTCGAATGGGTTGGGCGCCGTACGTATACAGGATGATCTTATCGGAAAACCAGTAGCCGAAGAAGTTCAGCCCCAGGGCCATAAGAAAGGCAATCGTCATGCCCGTCTGCCCGCCCACGGCCTGGCCGACGAGCACAAACAACACGATTAGCAAGGCCATGAGGAAAGTGGTGCGCAACACGTTGCCCATAATCCGGTTATCCCCTCTCTCTGTTCTCGCAGTCACTAAACGCTCTGCACGCGTGCAGGTTTCAGCGTACAATCCGGATCTCCACCGCGGCCCGCTGGCCCTCGGCTAGCTGGATCTCCCGAGCAGCGGCGGGCGACAACACCAGAAGCACATCCGGCGGGGTGCCCTTAGGGGGACGGTCGTTGACTTTTACGAAAACGGAGCGCTGGTTCCAGCGGTTGGTCACCATGATTACGGTGCCGAAGGGCAGGCTCGGGTGCGCGCAGGTGAACTTGAGCGGATCATACAGCTCGCCGCTCGCCGTGGGCCCGCTTATCTCCACTCCATACACGGTGGCCGTTCCGCTTTGGTAGACGTGCCCCCAATCGGCGTTCGGGAGTGGGGTTGTGGGCTGCACGGCAAGCGTCTCAGCAGAAGCGCGCAGGGAGGGCGAAACAGGGCGCGTCTCGGTCATCTGGGTAGCCTCTGGGCGATACACGACCAGGATGTCTCCGGCTCGCAGCGAATCCGAGCGCAGCCCGTTGGCCTCGCGCAGAGCCTCCAGGCTCATCCCGAACCGTTGGGCGATTTCAGCGGCCTTGTCGCCGGGCTGGACGACGTAAGTTTGCCATGACCGGACAGGAGCTGAAGGCGCATCCAGGGAGGGGGGAATGCGCAGTCGCTGCCCGGGGTATACGGTGGGGCTCGCAAGGCTATTGGCCTCCTGGAGCCGCTGGGGTGCTAGCCCATAACGCCGGGCGATCTCGAAGAGCGTCTCGCCGCGTTGTACGACGTGAAAACGCCCCTCCGCTTCGGAGGCTATACCGGTCGACGCATGCTGCGCAAGCCGCACGCGCAGCCGCTGCCCGGCCCGTATGGAGTTGTCGCCTAACCCGTTCCAGCGGCGTAGCTCGGCTACGCTGACCCCGTAGCGCTGCGCGATGCGGTAAAGCGTCTCGCCTCGTTGCACCACGTGCACGACGAAATCCCGATCCTCAAGGGGCGTTTCCGTGACCCCGGCGGATATGGCCTCCGGGGCCCGCACGCGCAGCCGTTGTCCGACCCGGATCCGATTGGAAGGGAGGTTGTTCCAGCGCCGCAGATCCTGGACCGAAACCCCGTAGCGCTGCGAAATCCGATACAACGTCTCTCCGGGCTGCACAACGTGATAGGGGTCCTCCGTCCGGGCCTGAGCCCACAGGCGGACCGATCCCTCGGTTCCCGCCGCCAATATGGCCAGCGCTAGCAGTGCTTGAGCCACCTTCATGGGCTTTGTTCCTCCTGAAACCGTTCCCAGGCCTCCATGAGCTCCCGCAGGGCGTGTTCGGCCCCTTGGGCGCGGGCCGTCGTGATGCCCCGTTGATACGTTCTGGCCGCCTCTTCCGGAAGCCCCAGCTCCTGATACAAGCGGGCCAAATGGTAATAGGCCCCCACATAGTCGGGGTTGCGCGCCAGAAGCGCTTCAAAGGTCTTGCGAGCTTCGTCCCTACGGCCCGCCTTCCAGAGTTCTAGCGCTAGGGCGTAATGGGTGAAAGCGTCCTCAGGATCTTGCTCTAGGAAGGCCTTAAGCTGTGCGATGCGATCCGTGCTCATCGGTAGCGCTGGTAGACCTCCTCTATGTAGAAGGGACGACGCACAAGCTCGCGTCGGCCCGGATTGCTCAGCATAGCCTGGTTGTCGAAAAAATAGATGTAATGGCGTACGCGAAAGGAGTCTTCGCGCGCGTATGCGTGGCGCTCTTCCATCAAGGGCAGCTCCCCGACGGGCACAAGCTGAGGGCGTAGAATGCGGGACTGTTGGCGCTGCCGAATCAGGTTGCCGTGTCGATCGTAGACGGCCTGGATGCGTACTTCCACAGCCGCCTCCGCGGGCCGATAGACCTGCACAAAGCCCACACCTGTGCGGGAGGGACGACTATACTGTCGCTCCCAGAGCCGCAGGCCACGGTTGTCGTAAGCGGCCTCGAAGAAGGGCTCAGCTTCCCCTTCCAAGCGGATGCGCTCCAAATAGCCCCCCTTGGCCTCGTAAAGGCGCTCCCGCACGACGCGTCCGATGCCTTCCTCCACGGTCCAGGTGCGGACCCAACGGCCTAGGCTATCTAGCTCCACGGGAACGGGGCCGAGGGAGTCCGAGGGGCCGTCGCGCCGCTGCACAAGGTTGCCGAATCGATCGTAAGCAAAAGCGCTATAGCGCACCTGAGGAGGATCTTGCGGGCCCCGGCGCAAACTGGCCAACACGTCTTCGAAAAGCGCCGTAAGGGCGCTATCCGGAAGCCGCGCGCGCAGGCTATCGTGCACTTGCGGGGGCAGGGCTCGGTACCAGGTCTCGGATCGACGTCGGATGGGACGGCCCTCGGGGCCGTACTCGTATCGGTATCGCGTCCACTTTAGGTCGTACCCCGCCCCTAGGGGTTGTGCGTAGCCCAGGTCTACCTCCTCGATGGGATCACCTTGTTCGTTATTGCGCACAAGCTGCCGGCGCACAATTCGGTAGCGGCCTGGCTCAAGTTCAGCCCAGTAGATGCGCTCCACCAGGCGGTAGTCATCCGTGATCCATCGCTCCCGATACCGGAGCTCCGCTGAGCCGCATCCAAACCAGCTGAGCGCAGCACCTGCCCCTAGTAGGGCCCACCACGTTGATCGCATGGAGAACGCATGCCCGGTTGGGACGTATAAAATGCGACCGGCCCTCTCAAAAGGGCAAAAGAGGGTCTCCCGTTGCGCGGAGTCTGATGGGGGACCCGATAAGCGCCACAAGCAACCGGATCTATGCGGGCTTTTCCGGCACATGGTCGGTGGGGACTGGTTTTAGTGGCTCTCTTTTGGGCTCTAAACTGGGGCTTAGAGGGGCCGCGCACGCATTGGGGGTTCTTTCCGCTCTGGCTGGGCTTTGCCCTAACCCTTGACGCTTGGACGTATGCCCGTTCGGGGGATTCGCTGCTTAAGCGCAACCCGCGGCGTTACCTTGAGTTGTTCGTAGTCTCGGTTCCGCTCTGGTGGCTGTTTGAAGCCTTCAACCTCCACACGCGCAATTGGTCTTATGCGGGGCGCGAGTTGTTCAGCGATCTAGAATACGCCTTTTGGGCTAGCTTGAGTTTTTCCACCGTCCTGCCCGCCGTCTTCGGTGCTGCCGAATGGATGGCCACATGGTCCTGGATGCGGCGTTTTCGCTCCGGACCCCGGCTGCGGCCAAGCCGCGCGTTGCTTGCCGGCATGTTCGCCTGCGGCCTGCTGATGCTCCTCGCCATCGGGCTCTGGCCTCAGTATGCGTTTCCCTTCGTCTGGGGGGTTGTATATCTGCTGGTGGAACCCCTCAACGTGCTTACGGGTCGGCCCAGTCTCCTAGCCCACACGGCGCAGGGAGATTGGCGTCCGGTGGTCGCCCTCGGACTTGGGGCCCTGCTGTGTGGGCTATGCTGGGAGCTCTGGAATTACGGTTCCTACCCCAAATGGGTCTATGCAGTACCTTGGGTCGACAGGCCTAAGCTGTTTGAGATGCCCCTGCTGGGCTACCTGGGATATCCTCCGTTTGCCTGGGAGCTGTTCGCCGCATACTGTGCGATCGCAGGTCTCTGGAATCGCCAGCCCATGGCGTATATACGCCTTACGCGCGACTAAGGGCGGGCCAGATCAGCGCAGGTTCGTCTACGCGGGGGTCGTTTACGCGCCTGGAGACCGGATAGGCCTCCAGCGTATCGTCCGGATGCGGTCGCAGCCGATGCCAGAGTCGCTTAAGCTCCGCAGCGGGCGCGCGCAACCAGGCCTCATAGGCCTCTGGGGGTAGAATAAGAGGCATGCGCTCATGGATGGGCCGCAGAAGCGCGTTGGACTCTGTGGTCAGTACGACGGCCGCCCGCAGCCGCCCTCCCCGCGGATCTGGGACCTCCTCCCAGAGACCGGCCATGCCGAATACGTGATGGTCGCGGAAGCGAACGTAATACGGGGTTCGCCATCGGGGCTGCACACGGCGCCATTCATAAAAGCCGTCGGCCCACACGATACAGCGTCGCCATCGGAAAGCGCGCCGGAACATGGGTTTTTCTGGGACCGTTTCTGCGCGCGCATTGAT
The DNA here is from genome assembly GCA_025059945.1 of Bacteroidota bacterium. Classification (NCBI taxonomy): domain Bacteria; kingdom Pseudomonadati; phylum Bacteroidota; species Bacteroidota bacterium. The sequence continues at coordinate 22,570 of JANXDC010000015.1, read as the reverse complement.
GAGCCGGCCGCCCTCTTTGAGCTTGAACCCCCAGTGCAGAAGCGCAAGCTCCAGCCGGCCCTGAGGGGCAATGAGGGCCCAAACGAGCTGAGCAGGGGCGATATTGTAGCGGGGCCGAAAAGGCTCCGGGGGCTCCAGACCCCTTAGCAGGGAAACCGCCTCTAGGGGGTTGCGCGTCAAGCTAAAGCGGCCGCACATACGGCTTCGGTTTCGGTGTCCATGCCGCATAAAAGATAGCCAACAAAGGGGCCTACTAAAAGCATTGCGAACTGGGTGCAGCTCCCTATGCAGTTTAACCCGTTTCTCGATGCTCGTCCCTCTATCCCCGAGGACGATTTCAAGGGGTTCCCTGCGGGTTTGTTCGCTTTTTTGCGCGAGCTCAAAATCCATAACGATCGGGCTTGGTTTGCCGCCCACCGCGCCGATTACGAGCATTGCTACCGGGAGCCAGCCGTGCGCTTCTGTCAGCTGCTGGCCGCGCGGTTTGAGCAGGCGGGGCTTGCGCTTGTGGCCGATCCTAAGCGGTCTCCGTTTCGGATTTACCGGGATGTTCGATTTTCCGCCAACAAGGACCCCTACAAGACCCACCTGGGGCTGTACTTTCCGGTTCGCTGGGACGAGGAAATCGGGGTCTACTTGCACTTGGAGCCTGGAAATTGCTTCCTGGCCGGCGGAAGCTGGAACACGGACGCCTTCTATGTGCGCCGGTTGCGCCGTATCGTAGCGGAGCGCTACCGAGAGCTAGAAGGCATCGTACGGAGTCCGGAGTTTCGGGCCTGGTTTCAGATCCGGGGTGAGCGCATAAGTAGGCTCCCCACAGGATATCCGAGCGATCATCCCGCGCGGGAATGGTTGTTGCACAAGCAATTGTACGCCTGGACGGCGCTGGAGGAGTCTACCGCCACCCGACCGGAGGTAATGGACTGGACGTTGGCCCGTAGCCAGACGCTTTGGCCCTTACTGGAGCTCTTGGCCCCTCGTCCCTAGAGGGGTCGTTGCGTGAAGTCCGCGCTTTCCCGTAGCTTACGGCTGTGCCCGCTCGCTCGAGCATATCGCGTCCCTCACCTCCTCGGTACCGGCTGGATCTGCTGCCGGTGGTCAAGCCCTATCATTGGCGGGCCCGAAACCGGCTCGAAAAAGGCCAGCTCGTCTACTACGGTCCGGCACCCCAGTATTATGGCATTGGCGAAGTCATCAGTTTTCTGGGGCCGTACGTGGTGGTGGACTTTCGGGGCACTGGGCTCATGGGCGTGCACAAGGAGGCGTTTGAGCCCCAATACCTCATCCCGATCGCGCCCCACTTGCTTAAGCAACTGTAGCGCGTTGCCCTAGTCGGAGCGTGACATCGAGCGCCTGGACGCCGGCCTTATGCTGTTGCTTTTTCTTGTGCAGATCGGCGTGATCCTTTCGGTATCCCGGCTCCTCGGATGGGCCTTTCGGCGCCTGCACCAGCCCCAAGTCGTAGGGGAGATGCTGGCCGGGTTGCTCTTAGGGCCCTCCTTGCTGGGCAACCTGGCTCCGGGGTTTTGGGGGTGGCTCTTCCCGCCCTCCCATATGGGCCTTTTGCATGGGGCCAGCCAGCTGGGGCTTGTGTTGTTTATGTTCTTGATCGGGCTTGAGGTGGATCCTCGGCTGTTGCGGCAGACGCAGCGCGCAGCGGTCCGGGTGGCCCAGGCAGGCATCGTGGTTCCGTTCGCGCTGGGAGGGCTGCTGGGATGGGGGCTTCATGGGGTTTTCGCCCCCGAAGGCGTGCCGCGTTGGGTTTTCGCCCTCTTTATGGCCGTGGCCATGAGCATCACGGCTTTTCCTGTGCTGGCCCGCATCCTAAGTGAGCGCAACCTGCTGCACAGCCCCGTAGGAGTGATCAGCATAGTGGCGGCCGGCATCAAGGACGTAGTCGGCTGGCTCATGCTGGCGCTCATGTTGGCCTTGGTGCGTCCCGGGCAGTGGGGTCTGGCTGCGCTTGCTCTTTTGGGCGTACTCGCCTACGCGGTCGCGCTGCTCGGACCGGGCCGCAGGCTTCTGGAGCGTCTTATCTGCTGGTACCGCCTGCGGGGACAGGTGAGCCAGGACATATTGGCTGTGGTCTTAGGCTTGGTGTTGTTCTCAAGCATCCTCACAGAGGGCATCGGGGTGCATGCCCTTTTCGGGGCCTTCCTGCTGGGTCTGGCCATGCCGAAGGATCCGAGCTTTGTGCGGGAGATAGGCCAGCGGATAGAAGACTTAGTGACTGTACTTCTGCTGCCGCTGTTTTTTGCCTACACCGGCCTGCGGACCGACCTGTCCCTGCTGCTTGATGGATCCGTTTGGGTCTATGGGCTGCTCGTGTTTGCCGTGGCCATCGCGGGCAAGTTCGGGGCCTGCGCCGGGATCGCACGTTTAATGGGCCTAGACGGGCGCGCGGCCTGGGCTATAGGCGCGCTCATGAACACGCGCGGGCTTATGGAGCTCGTTATCCTCAACATCGGGCTCGATTTGGGGGTGATCTCGCGCGAGCTCTTCACCTTGATGGCGCTCATGGCCATCGCGACCACGCTCATGGCCACTCCGCTGTTGCAGTTGCTCTACCCCGCTCGGGCCCGCCACCTAGAACCGCAGCCGGAGATTCGGTGATCTCGACGGGCCGATCTCACATATGTAGGGCGTCTTTTCCATCCTCGATCGGAAGGTTCGCCTCCATAAGGCAACCCTTCGTGTTATGGCCACTAGAAGCAGCCGTTCTCACTCGTTTCTTGAAAAAACCGGCAAGCGAACGTTGTTTTGGGTGGTGCAGGCTGAGTTTTTCCCAATCGGTTGGCATGAGAAGGGCCCCGCACGCCTTTGTCTTTGCGCCCGTTGGGGCGGTCCCGAGCGGGGGCGTTCCATGGGGCCGAATCCAGATGCGCAGCAAGCCGGGGCCGTAGCGGGACGCTGCGGCGCCTGGATGCGCGCTCAAACGGGCCCCACAGGGGCTTAAAGCCGCGCGGGCAGGCCCCTGGGCACTTTGATGAAACGGTTTGTACGGAATCGCATGGTCTTGGTGCGCTTGATGGATGCGCATCGTAGCCGATGAAAACCTGCCAGGGGTGCTTGAGGCCTTCGCCCACTTGGGCCAGGTGTGCACCTATCCCGGACGCGCCATAGGGCCCGATGAGGTTCGAGAGGCGCAGGTGCTGCTCGTGCGCTCAATTACGCGCGTTGACCGACGGCTGCTACAGGGAAGCCGGGTGCGCTTTGTGGGCAGCGCCACCGTGGGCACCGATCACGTGGACCTGGCCTACCTGCGTCGGGCCGGAATCGCGTTTGCGCACGCTCCGGGCTCCAGCACCCAGGCTGTGGCCGAGTACGTGCTGGCGGCCGTGCTTAAGCTGGCTCGGCTTTCTGGGCAATGGCCACAAGGATGGACGGCGGCGGTCATAGGATGCGGTCGCATTGGGGAGCGCGTAGCGCGATGGTTTGAGCAGTTAGGCCTGTCTGTGCTGCGCTGCGACCCTCCGCGCAAGGAGGCCGGAGAGCAGGGTTTTGTGCCCCTGCGGGAGGCCCTGGGGGCGCAGCTGGTCACTTTCCACGTTCCCCTGTATCGGGCTCGGCGACACGCCACCTGGCATCTGCTCAACGAGCGCCGGCTCCGCTGGCTGCGGCCGGACGTTTGGCTGCTCAACACAAGCCGGGGCGCGGTCTTCGATGGGCGCGCGCTCTGCAGATGGTTGCGCGGCCATCCGGAGGCCCACGTGGTGCTGGACGTTTGGGAGGGGGAGCCGTGTGTGGATCCGGATCTGTTGCGCCGCGTGCGCCTGGGTACCCCTCACATAGCGGGCCATAGCTTGGAGGCGCGCCTGCGGGCCGTAGAGGCGTTGTATCGGGCCGCGTGCGCGCATTTCGGCTACGAGCCCACCTGGTCTCCCGAGGCCCATTTGCCGGAGGCCGGGCAGATCAGCCTGTCCTCTGGGCGGCCCCTGTGGGAGGCGCTAGCGGATCTGGTGCACGCCGTCTACGATCCCGGGCCGGACGATCAAGCCCTGCGGGCCGTGTTCGCCTTGCCCCCAGGGGAGCGATGCGCATACTTCGATCGGCTGCGCCGCACCTACAAGCCTCGGCGGGAGTTCTCCGCCTATCGGGTGCGCGCCCCGGAGGTCCTGACAAAACTGCTCAGCTTCCTGGGTTTTCGTCCGCCATAGGAGAGACCAGCATGATGGGGTTATGGATGGGGTGCCTTGTATGGGTCGGGGCCGATTCCCTTGACCCGCAGGCCCTGTTCCGGAGCGCTCGCTGGGACATCTGGCGAGGCCTGAGCGAACGCCGCCTGCCCTACGCCTATGTTGTGCAGACCCGCACCGAACAGCTAGACGCCCAAGGCCGCGTGATCGCCTGGGAGGAACGGCAGGTGCGGCGCTTCTATGTGCGCGGGCAGGCGCAACGCGAGGTGCTGGCCGAACGCCGTCAGGGCACCTTCGATTGGGGAATCCCCGCTAGATCCCGCCCCTCGGCTTCCGGTGAGCCCGGACAGGGCCCCCTCTCCCTGGGTTGGACGGACTCATCCGAAGGAGGGCTAATCCGACCCCGCGATGAGCCCGATTACGCGTTTCGTCTGATCGGCTCAGGAAGCGTCGGGGATGTGCCGGTACACGTGCTCGAGGCCTCGGTAAAACCTCATCGCGCCAGTCGGCATGAGCTCAAGCGGGCCCGTTTGTACTTGGAGCCGAACACGCGTCGGGTCGTGGCTGTGGAGCTGCAGCTAGAGCGGCGCTCTCTGCTGTTAGACCTGGACGTAGAGCTGCGCACGGAGCTCACCCGGCTTGGAGAAGAGGCCTGGGTGCCGGCTAAGATGGTCTCCGCCATCCGCTACAAACTTCCCCTGCGCGCTTGGCGCTTTGTGCGCGTCACAAGCTCGTATCGGGACTACACCCCGGTTCGGGCCGAGGACTTACCGGCGGAGGAACGACCGTGAGCCGATATAACTGGATGTTCGGGCTGCTGCTTTTAGTCGCCTGTCAGCGCGGCCCGGAGCGCGTCGTGCTGCTCATCTACTCCCCGCACGGCAAGGAGCAACTAGCCCACTACGAGGCGGCCTTTGAGCGCCTCTATCCGCAGGTCGACGTGCAGTGGCTGGACATGAGCTCGCAGGCGATCTACGACCGGATCGCCACCGAGCGCGCCAACCCCCAGGCCAGCCTATGGTGGGGAGGGCCCAGCTGGCTTTTTGAGCAGGCAGCCGAGGAGGGCCTGCTTGAGCCCTACCGGCCCACGTGGGCCGACATGCTGGATCCGGCGCACCGGGATACGCATTTCCGCTGGGTGGGCCTGTATTGGACTCCGGAGGTGATCGTCTACAACCACCGACGACTCTCCTCCGAGGAGGCCCCCCAGGACTGGGATGAGCTTCTGGAGCCGCGTTGGCGGGATCGCATTCTGCTGCGATATCCGCCGGTATCCGGTACGATGCAGGCCATATTCGGAGCGCTCATCTTGCGGCAGCCCACCGTAGAGGAGGGTTTCCGTTGGCTAGCCCGTTTAGATGAGCAGACGCGCACCTACGCGGCAGATCCCACGCAGCTGTACGTGCTTCTGGCCCGCGGGGAGGCCCCCATTACACTGTGGAACCTCACGGACGCCGTGTTGCAGGCCGAACGATACGGGTTCCCCTTTGCAGTAGTCGTGCCCAAAAGCGGTGCCCCTATGCTGCTAGATGGGATCGCTCTGGTGCGGGGCGGGCCCAACTTGTCGTGGGCCCGGCGCTTTTATGAATTCGTGACCTCCCGGGAGGCCCTCTTGGAGCAGAGTCGACTCTTTTACCGGCTTCCGACGCGGCGGGATATCGCTCCGGAGGAGCTGCCGCGATGGGTGCCCGCGGATCTGCGCCCGATGCCCGTAGATTGGAGCCGTCTTCGGCGCATGCGCCAGCGGTGGATGCAGTACTGGGATGAGCATATCCGGGGGCGGGGTGCGCAGTATCTGCACAACCTCATCCCCCCTCCTCCGCCGTAAACGGCACGGTATGTGCGCACATCCCTGGGGATTCGGGGCATCGAGCCTACACTGCAAAACTGACAGCGTATGCCGGCGAACGTACTAGAGGACTACTACGCGATCCTGGGTGTGCCGGAGACGGCCACCGAAGAGGACATCAAGCGCGCTTACCGGAAGCTGGCTTTGCGTTACCATCCGGATCGCAATCCAGGCAACAAGGAGGCCGAGGAGCGCTTCAAGAAGATCACCGAGGCCTACTCGGTCCTGTCTGATCCGGAAAAGCGTCGCGAATACGACGCCTTGCGCAAAAACCCCTTTGGTTTCGCCGCTGGGGCCTCCGGTGGGCCCCGGTGGTTTTACCAGGATCCGCAGGGCACCTTTCATTTCCGCTTTGAGGGCGGACCGCACATCTCCTTCGATGATCTACTGCGTGACCTGTTTGGGGCTGGCTTCGGCGGTTTTGAAGAGGTGTTGGGGGGAGCTGGGCGACGCCCGCGAGGCCGGGCGGCTCGGGATGTGCACGTGGAGGTCAGCATCCCGTTTCGCACCGCCTTAGAGGGCGGTCCAACTGTGGTGCGCCTGCCCTCTGGGGATTCCGTGCGCATCATGATCCCCAGGGGCGCTCGAGACGGCATGCGGGTCCGCTACCGGGGCCGCGGCCTTGTGGGCCCCGATGGGGTGCCCGGGGATCTGTACGTGACGTTTCGCATCGAACCGGAGGCGCGGTTCCGGCGCGAGGGGGATGACCTGTATACGGAGGTCCGCATCAACGCCGTGCAGGCCATGCTGGGAACGACGGTGACAGTCGAAGACCCCTATGGACGCGCGGTGCGCCTGAAGCTTGCCCCCGGTACGCAACCGGGAACCTTGTTGCGCGTGCGCGGCCACGGGGTCCAGACCGATCGGGCTCAAGGCGACCTGTACGTAACGGTTCGCGTGGAGGTGCCCCGTGCGCTCTCCGAGGCCCAACGCGAAGAGCTGCGCCGTTGGGCCCAAAGAGCCGGCCTGCCCTTGTAGCGGTGCTTTTTTCGGCCCGCCGGCTTGCCGTATATTCAGGCGCTTTCCCCAACACGCCCGCTATCGTGATGCGACACGGATACCGCACCCACACCTGTGGAGAGCTGCGCCCGGAGCATGTGGGGCAACACGTAGTGCTGCAGGGATGGGTCCAGACCCGCCGCGACCTGGGCGGGGTCATTTTCGTGGATTTGCGCGACCGCTATGGCATTACGCAGGTCGTCTTCTCCCCTCAGGACAGCCCCGAGGCGCATGCGCTGGCTGAACGGCTGCGCGTCGAATACGTGATTTCGGTGCGCGGCTTAGTGGCGGCCCGATCTCCGGATACGGTTAATCCCAAACTCCCCACCGGCCAGGTGGAGGTTCGGGTGCTGGATTTGGAGATCTTGAACCGGGCCGATACTCCGCCGTTTGAGATCGAAGACGAAACCAAAACTTCCGAAGAACTGCGCTTGCGCTATCGGTATTTGGACCTGCGTCGGCCGCGGATGCAGCGCATTCTGGGCGTGCGCCATGAGGCGGCCCAGATCGTGCGCGCCTACTTTAGCCGTCACGGGTTCTGGGAAATCGAAACCCCCATGCTCACGAAAAGCACCCCAGAGGGCGCGCGCGACTATTTGGTTCCCAGCCGGGTACATCCGGGCAAGTTCTACGCCCTTCCTCAGTCGCCCCAGCTCTACAAGCAGATCCTGATGCTCGCCGGTCTGGACCGGTATTTTCAAATCGTGCGCTGTTTCCGGGACGAGGATCTGCGGGCGGATCGGCAGCCGGAGTTTACGCAAATCGACGTGGAGATGGCCTTCGCCACGCGGGAGCTCGTCCTGGAGCTCATCGAAGGGCTGTTGGTTGAGGTCTGGGAGCGCATCCAGGGCCGCTCGATACTCCGTCCGTTTCCGCGTCTGAGCTACGAGGAGGCCATCCGGCGTTACGGCTCGGACAGGCCCGATCTGCGGCCCGGTATGCCGATCTGCGAGCTGTCCGATATCGCCGCCGAAACCCCATTTCGGGTGTTTCGTCAGGCGGTGGACGCTGGCGGCGCCGTAGTGGGCATATGCGCACCGGGACAGGCCGAGCTGGGGCGGGCGTACTTGGATCGGCTGACCGAATACGCGCGCAAGCAGCTCGGGGCCAGCGGGCTGCTCTACATCAAATACCAGTCCAGCGGTGAGCGGCTGTGCTCGGTCAAGTCCGAAGTGCTGCCCGAGGTCTTTGTGGAACGCCTCTCCGAGGCTCTCGGGTTGCGGCCAGGAGATCTGGGGTTGCTGTTGGCGGGCCCTAAACCGAGTGTCTACACCCAAATGGGCGCCTTGCGCCTGCATCTAGCCGAGGCGCGCAACCTGTATCCGCAGTCGGATCCGTACGCCTTCGTGTGGGTGCTGGACTTTCCTTTGGTGGAATGGGACGCCGAAGCGCGCCGATGGGTGGCCGTGCACCATCCCTTCACCGCCCCGCATCCAGAGGACGTCTCGCTCATGCAGACCGACCCGGCCCGCGTGCGCGCTCAGGCTTACGATATCGTGGTCAACGGCTATGAGCTGGGAGGGGGCTCGATTCGGATCCATGATCCGGAGCTGCAGCGTCGGATGTTTCGGCTCTTGGGCATCCCCGAAGCGGAGGCGGAGAGGAAGTTCGGCTTTCTGCTTCAGGCTTTTCGCTACGGCGCCCCGCCGCACGGGGGGATCGCGCTGGGTTTCGATCGGCTTGTGATGCTGCTTACAGGCGCCCAGAGCCTGCGCGAGGTGATCGCCTTCCCCAAAACCCAGCGGGCTCAGGAGCTCATGATCGGCTCGCCCGACGTCGTAGAGCCCCAGCAGCTAGAGGAGCTACACATCCGCGTTACCCTCCCCAGGGCCCAAACCGTGGGCTCTTAGTGCTTGTGCCCAAGCGGGCAAAGGCGTATATTTACGTTCCCGGCTTCAAGGGCCTTGATTTGAGAACCCGTAGCTCAGCTGGTAGAGCAACGGCCTTTTAAGCCGTGGGTCGCAGGTTCGAATCCTGCCGGGTTCACGAAAACGCCCAGGTGGTGGAATTGGTAGACACGCCATCTTGAGGGGGTGGTGGCCGCAAGGCCGTGCGAGTTCGAGTCTCGCCCTGGGCACAAGGAGGAGGGCGCTCACGCGAGCGCCCTCCTTTTTCTTTTTTCACCGCGTTGGGGCAACGCTGCGCGAAATTTAAAAGCGCAGAAAGTTTATGCTGAAGGCCCAATCGTTGTGCGTAATGAGCATGAGCGCCGCGCCCAATAGGGCCAGGTTTTTGTAGAAGTTGCTCTGTTCGACCAGCCGCAGGCCGGGGTCGTCGATGTGCCAAAAGGCGTGCATCTTCAGGGTAACCGGCACAAGGAAGATCATAATGAGAATCAGCCCAAACTGAGGCACGATGCCGAACATCACCGAAAAGCCACCGAGCAAAATCATTCCGCCTGTGGCGCTTACGGCGAACGTGGCCGCAGGCACCCCGCGCGAGGCCGCGTATTCAACGAGCGTAGCCTGACGCGTAAAATGATTGATTCCGTTGAGCACGAAAAACCCCCCGAACAGCACTCGCCCGAGCACGAACAAAAGCTCCATGAGGGTCATGACGGTAACCTCCTCTTGCTGTGAAGGGACCGAACGTCAGACGAAATAACACGCCGGGTGCAGAAAAGCAACCTGCGGTTGCCGACCCCCAAATAGGCCGGTTAACTTGTGCGCGTCATGCGGATCCTGCACTCGGCCGACTGGCATCTGCACCCCGAACGGCCCGAGCGCTTTCGGGTGCTCGAGGCCATAGAGGCGATTTTGGAGCGCGATCCAGCCGAGGTCGTGGTCCTGGCCGGAGATCTTTTTGACGACCCCCGGGCGGCCTATGAGCTGCGCCCGGAGCTTCGGCGCTGGTTTGAGGCCCTGGAGCGCCCCGTGCTCCTGATCCCCGGCAATCATGATGAGGAGGCCTTCTGCGAAGGAGCGGACTTTGGCCAAAACGTGCGCGTACTCGGGCCGGAGCCGGTTGAACAAAACGGAGTGCTCTTCGATGGGCTCTGGTTTCGCTCCGGCCGACGAGCCGTGCGGGAGTTGGATCGGCTGCAGGCGCGATGGGCCGGAGCGCAGACCGTGGTGCTTGTGGCGCATGTGAGTTTTTACCATCGCGCCCCGCAATGGCGCAACCGGGAGCTAGCGCAGCACGAAGGCCTTGATTGGGGGCGCGATTGCCCCTTGTTAGCCGAGGACGTCTTGGGGCGTCCCATCGCGTATCTGGCCCTGGGGCACTGGCATCAGCACCTGAGCGCTCAAGTGGGCACCACGACCGTGGCCTATCCCGGCACGCCCGTGCCGCTAAACGAGACCGAGCTCGGCCCTCGATACGTCGCGCTGGTGGAGCTGGGTCCGGGCTCTGCGCGGCTGTATGCGCGGGCGCTTGAAGGCGTGCCGGAGATCCGGTTCCTTCGGGAATACGTCTACGGCAACGATTCGGAGGCGCTCGAAAAGCTCGATCGGCTGCTGAGGCAAGGGGGAGAGCAGGTTCGGCTGCGGCTCCGCGTAGAGGGCTTCCTTTCCGGTTTGGAGCGCGATTTTCGCTCTCGGCTGCAGGAGCTCAGAAGCGCCCATCGGGGCCGCTGGGCCGAGATAACGATCGAATTCGCCCCCGTGCAGATTCCGGAGCCCCTAAAGCCCTTGCTTGAGTCGATCCTCGGTGCCGAACCGCCCGATCCGGATCCAGTGGTTCGCCTGGAAGAGGGGTTGGCCCGATGGGCGCGGGAGCTTTCCCGCGAAGCAGTGCGCCGTCGCGCCCTGGAGCTCGTCGTGGGGGCCTTGCTTGAGGGTTCATGATCCGGCTTTGCCGCATCTGGGTGGAGGCCTGTGGTCCGCTTCAGGGGCTCTCCTGGAGCCCCGGTCCCGTAGCCCTCATCTATGACCGCAACGAGGAGGGCAAAACCGCGCTCGTGGAGGCCATAACGTGGGCGCTTTTCCCTAGGCCGGAACAGGTTTTCGGAGCTGACGCGGGGCGTTTTGCCGACATACGGGCCGAGGCCGAGGTAGAGGTGCGCGGCAAGCGGTATCGGTTTCGAGCCGATCGCGGAGAGCACTTGCTGCGCCTTCTGGGCTGGACGCAGCCGCAGCTGGCCCGTCTGTTTGTGGTGCGCTCCGGGCAGCTGGAGCTGACCCGAGAGGACCGGGACCGCACCCCGCTTATGCGGGAGCTGTTGCGCCACGCTCTGGGTCCGATGGCGCGCATAGGCCAGCTGCGGGACCGCCTGATCAAACGCGCCGGCCTGACCCCGGGGCTTGAGTGGAGCGATCAGCGGGCGACCCCGTACCGAAGTCGGGTTCAGGAGCTAGAGGCCCGTCTGCGCACCTGGGAAGGTTTGATCGGAAAACTCGCCGAACTAGAGGCCGCTGAGCGCGCCGCGGAGCAGCTGCGCGATCGCCTACGGCAGCTCCGCCAAGAGCGCGAGGAGCTGCTGGGGCGTCTTCGGGAGCTGGAGGGGCTTCGTCGGCGCCGGATCGCGCAGCAGGCGTGGGCCCTGTACCGAAGCTATCGCCTGCTTTGTCAGGAGCTGGAGGCCTTCGCCCGGTATCGCTTTGAGGACTCCGCCCGCTGGGCGCAGCTAGAGGCGCAGGGGGAGACGTGGCGCAAGCTTGAGGAGCTGGCCGAAAGCTACCGGGATCAGCGCATCCGCATTTCCGCCCAGGAGCCTCTGTGGCGCGCCCGCGAGGCCGAGCTTGAGGCGCGCGCCCGCAGCATAGAGGAGCTGGAACGCGGTCGCCAGGAGAGCCTGATTCGCCTTCAGGCTGAGATCGGACCCTGGCAAAGGGCCTGGGAGGCCGCAAAACGGCGGCAAGCCCGCACCGCCTGGTTGGCTGCGGTGGCGGCAGCTGCGGCCCTGGCGGGCGTGCTGCTTCTGGTTTCGCCGCCGCTATCTGGGACGCCTTGGCCTGGCTTGCTGCTTTTGCTCTGCGGGTTGGGGGCGGGCCTTTACCGAGTGCGCCTTGAAGTGGAGCTGCGTAAGCTTGAGGCGCAACGCCGGCTTTACAGGGCCGAACTGGAACGCCTGTTCGCTTTCGAAAGCCCCCTTGAGGATCTGCCAAAGGCCCTGGAAGTTGTGCAGGCGCGGCTTCGCGAGGACCTCGCGGCCCGGCGGGCTGATCTGGAGGCCGAGCGCGCCCAGCTGCGCGCGGAGCGGGAGCAACAGCAGGCCGCGATGCGAGAGCTCGAACGCAGCCTGCGCACGTGGCTTTCCGACTGGGATCCGGCCACACAGGACCCCGTTGAGCGCGTCCGCGCCCTGCGACGGACCGTGGAGGCGGAGCTCGGGCGACTGCGAGAGCGAACGGGGGTTGCGGAGCGTCAGGCGCTGGAGGAGAAGCTGCGGGAGCGCCAATCCCTGGAAAGGCGCCTACAGCAGCTCGTGGGCAGCTGGCAGACCCTCACGCAGACGCCGATAGAGAAGGCCGAATCCTGGCTCGTAGAGCACCCAGAACCGCAACAGGCCGACGAGCTGCCTTCCGGCCCGGAACTGGAGGCGGCTCAGGCCCGCCTGCAGAGGGCTCTTCAAGAGGCCGAGGTGCGCCTGCAAGAGCTTGAGGCGGCGCTTCAGGAGGCCGAGCGTCGGCTGGAGCAGCTTAAATTGCCCTTCTACGAGAAAGGCCTGCGCAGCCCCGCCGAACTATACGTCCGCTGGCAAGAGGACCGAGAGGCGCTTTTGGAGCTAGTAGAGCTTCGGCTGGCCGCCACCTGGGCCGCTTGCGTGCTGGAGGGCCTAGAGCGCGATCAGCGGGGCCTGATCGATCAGCTTCTGCGCGCCGGTGGAGAGCATGCGGCCGTGCGGATCTTTTGTGCCCTCAACGAGCGATATGTGGACGTGCGCTACGAGCCGGACGCAGAGCGCTTCGTAGCCCTGCGCGCCGACGGACTGGCTGTGCCCGAAGCCCAGCTTTCCGACGGAGCCCGCAAGCAGCTGCTTTTCGCCCTGCGCGTGGCCTTTCTGCGGCAGCTGCTCAAACAAGAGCCCGCCTTTCTGATCCTAGATGACCCCTTTATCACCTACGACGACGAGGGCCGCAAGGAGCGCGCGGTGCGCTGGCTTGGTCGTATGGTTCAAGAGGGATGGCAGCTGCTGTATTTTACAACGGACCGCACCACGCGGGAGCTTTTCGCCTCTCATCTGGGGGTGGAGCCGCTGCGGATCGAACAGTTGCAGCGTTTTAGCTCCGTAGGCCCATGACCTGTGCGGCCCCCAGCTGGCATCTAATGAGGAGGTGGAACCATGGCAGGAGGAGCGCCATCTATGCGCTGCAATGTAGGCAAAGTGGACCGTATAATCCGTCTGGTTTTGGGTCTAGCGCTGGTGAGCTTGGTCTTCGTGGGGCCTCAGACCCCCTGGGGATGGCTGGGGCTCGTGCTGTTGGGCACGGCGTTTTTGCGCTTTTGTCCTCTGTATAGGCTCTTGGGGCTATCTACCTGCGAGCCGAAAAGAGCCTAATACAGGGCCACAAGCGGCAGCTCCAGCGGACGCATAGGGTGCAACAAGGGTGTGGTGCGAATAAGAGCCAGCTGGCGCGCCCAGAGCGGCTCCAGGTACGCCAGCCAGGCCTCCCATAAGAGGGCCATATCCGGACGCTCTTGCATAAGCTCGCAATAGGCCAACCAAAAGACCCCGGCGGCAAACTCCGGTTGGCCGCGCACCAGCTCCTGCAGCAGCAGAAGCGCTCTTTCGTAGCGGCCCTCCCCTAAGTAGCTGCGCGCTAGCCCATATGCGGCGAGCGTCCTTAGGGATCGATATCGCAGTAGCTCCTGCCACAGCATACGGGCCTCCTGGGGCCGGCGTTGCGTCAGATACAGGACAGCCAGCCCGTAGCGAGCCGCGAAATGCTCTGGAAACAGCTGCAGCGCCCGCCTTAAGGCGGCCTCGGCTTCGGCGCGACGCCCCAGCCGCAGCAGGGCCGATCCGACCAGATACCACAGGCCGGCATCGGCGGTGTCTCGGGCCAGTAGGCGGCCCAAGCGGGCCATTTGGGCTTCCTGTTCGCGCGGCGCAAGCTGCGCGAAGGCCTCCGCCCACCGCTCCAAGGTCATGGCCAGCGCGTATGGGTTTTCGCGTATAATGCGCTCTCCGACAAGCGTCCGCAGCGGCCGCGGAGGTGTGCTGAGTCGCTCCAGGACCTGCTCAATCCACCGCAGGTCGACGGCCACGCACACGTTAGCCTGTGGCCCCGATCGTGGGGATGCCGCACGTCGGTCCCCTTGACCGGATATGATCATGCCGATCCCGCGTCCAAGGGAGTCCACGAGCACCCCTCCGCTTAAACCCGGAAAGACGGCGTTTGTGCTCACATGCTGCGGGGCGCGTCCAGGCATGTGAAGCGCGCTCTCCCATAGCCCCGTCGTGGTCGTGAAGACCCCGCCGGGCCAGCCCAAAGCGAAAACGGGCATATCGGGCTCCGGAGGCGCGGGCCGGACCGAGAGCACCGGGGGATTCAGCCCCAGCCTGTGCCATTGCTGCGGGGGCACATATAGGAGCACCACGTCGTTTTGCGGATCAGCCCACCAAGCTCGATCCAGCACGAGCTCCCTGGTCTCATCCAGGCGCACGCGCGCCTGTTCGGCGCCCACCAGGACGTGAAAACTGGTAACAAGTACATCGGGTCGCAGCAGAAAAGCTGAGCCGTACTGCAGGACCCTGAGCTGAGGGCGAAAGCCCGTCCGACGCTCCGCCACAAGTGCAAACGTGGCGCTTAGGGACTGGGCTAGCTCCGGCCGGTATGTATAGACGAGCACAGCCGGCAGGGCGATCGGTTCGGCCTGCAAGGCGGGGCTCAGCCGTAAGGGGGGCAGCCGAAGCCACCCCGGTTTTCCGGTGCGCACGCGGTATAGCGCACGAAGCCGCCGCACGCCGTGCGGCAGCAGGAGCGCCTGCTCTGGGGTGGGTACCTGTTCGGACAGCCATTCCACGTGATCTTGAAGCTGCTCGCGGATGCGGCTTTCGCGTAGGCGCTCCAGCGCCCAGGCCGGAGACCGCGCAGGATCTAGCAGGAGCTCCACGGCGATCGTAATCGGCTGCCAGCGGCCCGCGATCGTGGGCGAAACCTCGACTAAAACCACGGTGGCTGCGGCCGAGGTGGCCTGTAGAGCGAGGAGTCCAACGGCAAGAAGCGCGCGCATTATCCAAGCGGCTATCTAGCTACCTCTTGCAAAAACCGGAGCAATAGCCGTGCCACTGTATCGCGCACGGCCCGGCCTTGCGCCATGACCTCTTCGTGTGCAAGGGGGCGGGCGCTGAGCCCCGCGGCCAGGTTTGTGATGGCCGATAGGCCCACTACGCGCATACCATAAAAGCGCGCCTGCAGCGCTTCGGGCACCGTGGACATGCCCACGGCGTCGGCCCCAAAACGACGGAACATGCGGACTTCGGCAGGCGTCTCGTAAGAGGGCCCGCGCGTCCACAGGTACGTACCCTCCCGCAGGGGAATGCCCTCCAGAAGGGCTGCGCGCAGCAGCGCTTCGCTCCAGTCCGGATCATAGGGGATACGCGCCCCATAAAGTCCGGCTTCTGCGCCCTTTAATCCTCGCAAGGGGTTGGTGAACCCGAAGGCGATGTGATCTCGGATGAGCATGAGATCCCCCGGCCGGAAGAGCGGGTTAAGGCCCCCTGCGGCGTTGGTTAGGATAAGATTGCGAACGCCCAGGGCGTGCAACAAGTGAACGGGGTAGACGCTTTTTTGGATCGAGTAGCCCTCGTAAAAATGAACCCGGCCCTGCACGAAGAGCACCGGGATTTCGCCCCAGTACGCCCAAATCAAGGATCCGCTATGGCCCTCTACCGTGGAGGCCGGATAGCCCGGAAGGTCGCGCGTGGCGATGCGCGCCATCGGTTGCGCGGACTCCGCGATCTCCCCCAGCCCGGAGCCCAGTATAAGGGCCGTATCGGGGCGCAGCGAAACGCGAGCGTGCACCAGCGCCGCGGCCTGTTGGGCCAGTTCTCGCAAGTGGTGCGCGTGCTCAAAGGTTCCGGATTGCGTCCCTTCGGGAGCGGATGCTATCATGTAGCCCACGATCGCAGTTAGAGCATGAAAATCCTGGAGGTGGAGATCAAAAACAAGGCCGGTCTGCACACGCGTCCGGCGGCTTTGCTTGTGAAGACGGCCTCGAGGTTTCGATCCCACATCACCATCCTCAAGGATGGCTTTGCCGTAAACGGCAAAAGCATTATCGGGGTCATGACCCTCGCCGCGGAGCCCGGCTGCCGCCTGACCCTGCGCGTAGAGGGGCCCGATGAGGAGGAGGCCGCGCGCGCTTTGGCGGAGTTGTTCGCTACTGGCTTTGGAGAGGAGTAACCGCATGGGGGGAACGAAGCCGGAGGTCCGCTTGCGGGGCATTCCCGGATCGCCCGGCATCGCCATCGGCCCGGCGTTTTTGTTCGAACGCACGCGCCCCCATATCCCGCATCGGCATCTAGCCCTTGAGGAGCTCGACTCAGAGGTCGCTCGGTTCCGAGAGGCGCTGGAGCGTTCCGAACGGGAGCTGCGCAAGATCATCGACATCGCCCGTCAAAAGGTCGATCCGGAGGCGGCGGCCATCTTCGAAGCTCAGCTGCTTATGCTGCGCGACGCGCACGTCTACGAGCACATCGAGCAGCGCATCCGAGCCGAGCGGCTTAACGCCGAGGCCATCGTGCACGAGGAATTCGAGGCCTTCCTGGAGCGCATGCGGGCTCCTGAGGATCCTTATTGGGATGAGCGGGCCGCGGACGTGCGCGACGTGCAGGAGCGCTTGTTGCGCAACCTGCAGAAGGGGCGCCTGCTTTCGGACGTGGAGGATTCCAGCATCGTCGTAGCCGATGAGCTGACCCCGGCGGATCTGGTGCTCTTCAGTCGCCGCAACATCCGAGGGGTGGCGTTGGACTTCGGCGGTCCTACCTCGCATACGGTTATCATCGCGCGCAGCCTGCGTGTGCCGGCCGTCTTAGGGCTGCACAGCATCACCGACCAGGCTTCTCCGGGAGATCTGCTGATCGTAGACGGCTACACGGGCCGGGTGATCCTGCGCCCCACCCAGCCCACGTTGCGTCTGTATCGGCGACGCCAGCGCCTCATAGAGCAGCGCCTGCGAGCCCAACGAGAGGAGCTCGCCCAGCTTCCGGCCCAGACCCGCTGCGGACGGCGCATCTGGCTCCGGGCCAATCTGGAGTTCCGCGAAGAGCTGCCCTTCGTCGCCGAGCAGGGCGCCGACGGCATCGGCCTGTATCGTTCGGAGCCTCTGTTCTTGGCCCGGGGTAAGTTCATCTCGGAAGAGGAGCAGTACGCCTACTACCGGGAGATCGTGCAGGCCGTTCGGCCCCATGTAGCCACCCTGCGGCTCTTTGACGTAGGCGGCGACAAGGTGCTCCTGAGCACATACCGGGAGCCCAACCCTTTCTTGGGCTGGCGCGGGGTGCGGATTTTGTTGGATCGGCCCGAGGAGCTGCTGCGCCCTCAGCTGCGGGCCATCTTGCGCAGCAGCGCCCACGGTTCGGTTCGGTTGCTTATCCCGATGGTGGCGAGTCTGGAGGAACTTGAGCGCTTCTATGCACACTACGAGCGCGCGCTTGCGGAGCTGCGGGCCGAGGGTCATGCCATAGCCGAACGCGTGCCCGTGGGCGTGATGATCGAGGTGCCCTCGGCGGCCGTGTTGATCGATCAGATCGCCGAACGCGTCAATTTCGTCTCCATCGGCACCAACGACCTGATCCAGTACCTGTTGGCCGTCGACCGAGGCAACGATCTAGTGGCCAACCTGTATCAGGAATTTCACCCCGCTGTGTTGCGCACGCTCAAGCACATCATCGACGGCGCCCATCAGAAGGGGGTTCCTGTGGCCCTCTGCGGGGAGATGGCCTCCAATCCGCTGGCCACCGTGCTGCTGGTGGGCTTGGGGTTAGATGAGCTCAGCGTCAATCCCGTGATGCTGCCGGAAATCAAGCGCACGATCCGGGCCATCGATTACGAGGAAGCGCGATCGCTGGCGGCGGAGCTGCTGCAACTGCCCCACACGGCCCAGATCGAGGCCCGCTTGCGCGCCTGGCGCGAGGCCAGCTGCCCCGAACCGGATCCCTTCGTGTTCGAGGACTACTGAGCCATCCGGCGCGGAATGGCCGATTCGTAGACCTCTCGAATCTGTTCTAGGGGCAGATCGATCCAGTCGTTGATCTGGAGCCGATCCCCGCCTACGCGGCCCAGCAGGGAGGCGGCAAGACCGAAGCGCCGGGCCTCGGCTTCGATGGCGGCCTTGGTCTGTGGGGGCGCGCTGACGATTACGCGCGACTGGGATTCGCCGAAGAGCAGCGCATCAGGCCGGATGGGATCCCGCACCCATATGCGGGCCCCCAAGCCTCCGAACAAGCAGGACTCGGCCAGCGCCACGGCCAGCCCGCCATCGGAGACGTCGTGGGCGGAGCGGATCTGCCCTGCGGCGATAAGGACAAGCAGCAGCTCATGCAGCCGCTTTTCCTCGTCCAAGTCCAGGTAGGGCGCATCGCCCGCCACGCGCCCATGAATCCAGGCCAGGTACTCCGAACCCCCTATGTCCTCCCGGTTTTGGCCGAGCAGCCACACCAGGTCCCCTGCGGATTTGAAGCCGGCCGTCATGAGCCGATCCGGAAAAGGCTCAATGAGCCCCACCATCCCGATGGTCGGGGTGGGGTAGATGGCGCCCGTGGGGCTTTCGTTGTAGAAACTCACGTTGCCGCCCGTAACGGGGGTCCCCAGGATCCGACAGGCCTCGCCTATGCCGGCTACGGCCTCCTGAAAGGTCCAGTAGACCTCGGGATTGTAGGGGTCGCCGAAGTTCAGGCAGTTCGTGATGGCCAAAGCCCGGGCTCCGGAGCAGACCACGTTGCGCGCGGCTTCGGCCACGGCGATCTGCGCTCCCCGACGGGGGTTGAGGTACACGTAACGCCCGTTGCCGTCGACCTTCAGGGCCAAGGCCTTGCGGGTGCCCTTGATGCGCACCACGGCCGCATCCGAGGGGCCAGGGCCCACGACGGTGTTCGTGCGCACCATGGTGTCGTACTGCTCGTAGACCCAGCGCTTAGAGGCGATGTTCGGGCTATCGAGCAGCCGCAGAAAGACCGCTTCAAGGTTCTTCGGCAAGGGCACGTCCGCAAGCCGCAGGGCGCGCGTTCGTTCCAGATAGGCCGGTTCGCGGGCCTGCCGGATGTATACCGGCGCGCCTCCGCCGAGGACCAGCGAGGAGGCCGGCACTGCGGCCTTGAGCTCCCCGTGGTGGTAGACCTCCACAAGGCCCGTGTCTGTGACCTCTCCGATGAGGGCCGCCGGAAGGTCCCACTTGCGGAAGACCTCCAGCACCTCTTCTTCGCGTCCCCGTTGGACGATCAGCAGCATGCGCTCCTGAGATTCCGACAGCAGGATCTCGTAGGCGGACATGTCCGGCTCGCGCAGGGGCACGCGTTCCAGATACAGGCGCATCCCCGTTCCGGCGCGCGCGCTCGTTTCGCAACTGGAGCACGTAAGCCCGGCTGCGCCCATGTCCTGTAGGCCCACAACGGCGCCCGTGCGCAGGGCTTCTAAAGTGGCCTCAAGCAGCAGCTTTTCCGTAAACGGATCCCCCACTTGCACGTTGGGGCGCTTGGCCTCGGAGTCCTCTTGCAGGACCTCGGAGGCGAACGTGGCCCCGTGGATGCCGTCGCGTCCCGTCGCGGAGCCCACGATCATGACTAGGTTGCCCGGGCCGCGGGCCGCGGCTCGGGCCGTCTGGCCTACGCGCACCAGACCCACGCTCATGACGTTCACCAGCGGGTTGCCCTCGTAGGCGGGGTCGAAGTAGATCTCCCCGCCCACGGTCGGTACCCCGAAGGCGTTTCCGTAGTCGGCGATCCCGCGCACCACGCCGTCGAAGAGGTAGCGCACCCGGGCGTTGTCCAGGGATCCGAAGCGCAGGGAGTCGAGCGCCGCAATGGGCCGGGCCCCCATGGCGAAGACGTCCCGGTGGATCCCCCCCACGCCCGTGGCCGCCCCCTGATAGGGTTCGACGGCCGAGGGGTGGTTATGGGATTCGATTTTGAAGGCCACGGCCAGCCCGTCGCCGATGTCCACAAGCCCGGCGTTTTCTTCTCCGGCCGCCACAAGCAGCCGCCCTCCTGAGCGGGGCAGCGTCTTGAGCACGGCGATGGAGTTCTTGTAGGAGCAGTGCTCGCTCCACATGACCGCGTACATGCCGAGCTCCGTGTACGTGGGCTGTCGGCCCAAGATCTGCAGGATCCGGTCGTATTCTTCATCCGTAAGTCCGTGGGCACGCGCCAGCTCGCGCGTCACCTCGGGCTCGCGAGAAAGCGTCTGGGGCATATCGGCTGCGGAAGCGTAGGCTTGGGTTTCGGCGCCAAGATACGGCCCTCGAGGGCCGGCTATGAGGGCCATCTAAGCTCCAGAACGCGCACCAGGAAGGCGAAGCGATCGGCCAGCTCCTCGATCTGCTTGCTTGCGGGCTTGCCGGCCCCGTGTCCGGCGCGCGTCTCAACGCGGATCAAAATCGGCTTGTCGCACGCCTGGGCCGCCTGCAGGGCGGCGGCGAATTTATACGAATGCGCCGGCACCACCCGATCGTCGTGATCGGCTGTGGTGATGAGCGTAGGGGGATAGCAGGTGCCCGGCCGCACGTTGTGGTACGGCGAATACCGGATCAGGTAGCGGAACTGCTCCGGATCGTCGGCCGAGCCGTATTCGGGAATCCAGGCCCAGCCGATGGTGAACTTGTGATAGCGCAGCATGTCCAGCACGCCCACGGCCGGCAGCGCGGCCCCGAAAAGCTCGGGCCGCTGCGTCATAACGGCCCCCACCAGCAGCCCGCCGTTGGAGGCCCCCGCGATGGCGATCCGCTTGGGTTGCGTGTACCCTTCCCGGATGAGGTATTCTGCCGCCGCGATGAAGTCGTCGAAGACGTTTTGCTTGCGCTCCCGCATGCCGGCCCGGTGCCAGGCCTCCCCGTACTCGCCTCCACCGCGCAGGTTGGGGACGGCGTATACGCCTCCGAGCTCAAGCCAGATCAGGTTCGCGACCGAAAAGCTCGGCGTAAGGCTGATGTTGAAGCCTCCGTAGCCGTACAGGTAAACGGGGTTGGAGCCATCCCGCTTCAGATCTCGCCGGTGCACCAAAAACATGGGTACGCGCGTGCCATCTTTGCTTGGGTAGAAAACTTGGCGCGTTTCGTAGGCCCCCAGATCGATCGGCAGCCGGGGCGCGCGGAAGACTTCTAGCCCCTTGGTGGTGTAATCAAACCGATAGATCGTCGTCGGATACAGGAAGCTCGTAAAGCCGAAGAAAAGCTCTGTGTCGTCCATGCGGGCGCTCAGCCCCGTTACGCTTCCCAGCGTGGGAAGGGGGATTTCCCGCTCCCGCCGGCCCTCGATGTTGTACAGGGCTAGCCGGCTGCTTACGTGCACCAGCTCGTGCACCACAAAGTGGTAGTTGAGCAGCACGGCATCCTGCAGCACGGCCTCCGATTCGGGGATGATCGTCTCCCAGTGCTCCGGCTGGGGACGGGCCAAGTGCACGGCGATCAGGCGCCCCTTGGGCGCGTCCCGGTCCGTGAGGAAGTAGAACACGCTTCCCGTGTTGCCGACGAACTCATAGGAAGCGTCTGCGGCGTCTAGCAGGGGAACGACGCGCCAAGAGGTGTCTTGCAGGTCAATGTAGGCGATCCGGTTGCGTCGATCGGTCCCCTTCCAGATCGTGATGATCGCGTACCGACCGTCCTCCGTAAGCCGGCAGCTGAAGCCGAGTCCCGGGTCATCGGGCCGCTCGTAGATAAGCTGGTCGGCCTCCTGGGGGGTGCCCAGGCGGTGGTAATAGAGCTTCATGTGCCGATTCGGCTCGCGCAGGGCAGCTCCGGTCGGCTCCGGGTAGCGGGCGTAAAAGAAGCCCCTTCCGTCGGGCGTCCAGGCCGGCGCGTTGAACTTGACCCAGCGGATGACGTCGGGCAGGTCTTGATCGCGCTCTAGATCCCGCACGCGGATGACCTGCCAGTCCGAGCCTCCGGTGCTGGTGCCGTAGGCCAGCAGCCGGCCGTCGGGACTCGGAACCCAGCTTGTGAGCGCCACCGTGCCGTCAGCCGAAAGCGCGTTGGGGTCCAAGGCGACCCGTCCCCGGCCGCTATCCCGGGCGCTGCCAAGCCAATACAAGACGGGCTGGTTTTGCAGTCCTTCCTGTAGGGTGTAAAAGTATCGGCCTCCATATTGTCGGGGTAGGCCGTATTTCGGGTAATTCCAGAGCGCTAGGAGCCGCTTGCGGATGCGCTCTCGCTCCGGAATCTGGGCCAGCCAGGAAAAAGTCAGCCTGTTTTGGGCCTCGATCCAGGCCTGCGTCTCGGGGCTTTCGGGGTTCTCTAGCCACCGATACGGGTCCGACACCTGCATGCCATGGTAGACGTCCACGACGGCGTCCCGCCGCGCAGGCGGATACACCAACGGTTGCGCATGCAGCGTCAAGGCCTCCAGAAGCCAGAAGAGCGCGATCCAGAGCCTGCGCATGGCGTTTTCCTCCTTGCCTGCGGGGTCAAAAATCCGAAATCCCGGCTCGAAAACGCCAGCTAGCCGGCCCAAGGCTAGCGCAAGAGCAGGCGGGGGTGTATCTTGTTTTGC